>JAQSCR010000280.1 GCA_029945495.1 Pseudolabrys sp.
GCGTCGTGTCGCGCAATACGACCGGGGGATGATCGATCGCTTCATGGCCGACGGCTCCGGTTGGGTGATCGCGGAAAGTCGCGACCCCGCGCTCACCCCCTTCCTCGACCTCCACTACCCCGCAGCCGATATTCCCCAACAGGCCAGGGCGCTTTATCTGAAGAGCTGGCTGCGGCTGATCACCCAGGTCGACTACGACCCGGCTCCCCTGACGCCGACCCTAAATCCGCGAACCGACAAGCCGCTTGATATGAGCCACGCCATACTGCGCGACGTCTCGCCTATCCACCGCGAGTACCTGCGCAACATGGGCATCGATGCGTCGATGTCGATCTCGATCATCGTCGCTGGAAAGCTCTGGGGGCTGATCGCCTGCCACCACAACAGCCCTCGCCTTCTGCCGCGTCATCTACGCGCCGTGTGCGAGCTGTTTGGCTCCATATTTTCTCTGCAACTGGAAGCCCGGGAAAGAAGCGAACAATTCGAAGCGCGTCTGGCAAGCCGCAAGATCCTGCAGGAGCTGATGCTCAATCTCTCGGGGGTCGATGACTATGCCTACGGCCTGACGCAGCAGACGCCCAACCTGTTGGATTATATTCACGGGGGCGACATCGCCTTGGATGGCGTCCGAAGCGGCGGCGTCGCCGTGCGCGTTGAAGGCACGATCACCTTCCTGGGCGCCGCCCCCGATAAGCATCAGATAACGGCTCTGACCGAGTGGCTGACGTCCTACATGGCTGAAACCGAGGGCGTGTTCGCCACCGATCGCCTGGGCGAAATCTACCCGCCGGCGAAAGACTTCGCCAATGTCGCTTCCGGCCTCCTCGTCATCGCCGTCTCGCGCGACCCGTCCGATTTTATTCTCTGGTTCCGGCCGGAGTTGGTCGAGACCGCCTTGTGGGCGGGCGATCCCGCCAAGCCGGTGACCTCAGGGCCCGACGGGGATCGCCTGTCTCCGCGCAAATCCTTCGAGGTCTGGAAGCATACGGTGCGTAACCGCGCCCTGCCCTGGACAGCCGCGGAGATCGACTCCGCCTTCGACTTGCGGGTCTCGCTCTTGCAGGTCGTGCTGCGGCGGATCGAAGCCGCCTCGCGTGAGCGCGCCAGCGCGCATGAGCGTGACAAGCTTCTGATGGCCGAGCTTGATCACAGGGTAAAGAATACCCTGGCCAATATTCAGGCGTTGGTGACGCAATCGAGCCGGAGCGCCGCCTCCCTGACGGGCTTTGTCGAGGGCCTCGACAGCCGCATTCATTCGATGGCCAGGGCGCACAGCCTTCTGACCCAGAGCCGGTGGGAAGGCGTTTCGGTCGAAGGGCTGCTGCGCGAGGAACTGGACCCTTACAATCAGCCGCCCGGCGTCGTCGATTTGAGGGGCGCGGACGCTGTGCTCACCCCCAAGTCGGCGCTTTCGCTGTCTCTGGCCCTCCACGAACTGGGGACGAATGCGGCAAAGTTCGGCGCCTTTTCCAGTCATGAGGGACGAGTCTCGGTGACCTGGAGCCTTCCGGATACGGGCGGCCTGGCCTTGACCTGGCGTGAGGCCGGAGGCCCTGTGGTTTGGCCTCCAAGCCGTCGCGGCTTCGGCTCAAGCCTGATCGAGCGCGCCCTGGCCATGGAAACCGGCGGGCGCGCGACGATCGAATATGCGTCCGCCGGCGTGATCTGCGAAATCTTCCTGCCCCAAACCTCGATTGTCTCGCTCAGCATCGGGGCGTCGCAAAGGGTCGATCGCACCGCGGTCACGGCGATCTCCACCGTTCCGCCCCCTGAAAAGCTGAGGCTTCTGATCGTCGAGGATTCCTATCTCGTCATTCTGAACTTGGAAGCGATGTGCGCGGATCTGGATTGGACGCTTGTGGGGCCGGCGACGCGTCTCGCCGAAGCCATGTCGCTTGCTCGCACGGAGACGTTCGATGCGGCGCTGCTTGACGTCAACCTTGATGGCGAGATGTCCTGGGATGTCGCAACGATCCTCAAGGATCGAGGCATCCCTTTCGCCTTCAGCACCGGTTATGACGAAGCGAGCATTCTGCCCGATCACCTCGCCGGGTCGCCTATCTTTGCCAAGCCCTATCGCATTGCCGAGGTTGAGCAGCGGTTGCGCAGTATGGTCGCTGCGGCGACGCCCAATGTGGGGGTTTGACCGAGGGTCTCTCTGGTGAGCCGCTCGGCGGATCTATTCACTTGTCCGATGTCGAACCCCTAGCACCCGTCTCGACTCACGCGACGACGTGCGCAGTCCCATAGATCACGCGTCCGCCAATTTTTCGGTAGGTCGGTCCGGCGCCGTAGAGCCTGTGCTTTTCGAGCGTGCGCCGCGCAAGGCGCAACAAGTTGGCTGCGTCTCGGTCTTGAACGTTTCCATGGCGCTGCCCGACATTGGCGCGGCTCCCGGCGGAGCCGCCCGGTGAAAGGCTTTTGATAAGCGTCTCTTACGTCGAAGCCCATGCCAGCACGAGGAGATCGTGCTCTACAGGGCCAAAGCCCACTCATAGTTCTCGGCGGCGTTCGTATCGGGCGCCTACACTATTTTACGCCA
>JAQSCR010000281.1 GCA_029945495.1 Pseudolabrys sp.
TTCGGGCGCAGCGCGGCGCGAAACCGACACGATGGATACCTTCGTCGACTCATCGTGGTACTTCGCGCGCTTCACCGATCCGTGGAACGAAACCTCGCCGACGACGCCGAAGGTCGCGAACGAATGGCTGCCGGTCGATCAATATATCGGCGGCATCGAGCACGCGATTTTGCATCTGCTGTATTCGCGCTTCTTCACCCGCGCCATGCACAAGACCGGACACATCGGCATCGACGAGCCGTTCGCCGGCCTGTTCACGCAGGGCATGGTGGTGCACGAGACCTACAAGGCGAAGAACGGCGACTGGGTCGAACCGGCGAGCGTCACGATCGAAGGCATGGGCGATACGCGCCGCGCCAAGCTGACCGCGACCGGTGAGTCGGTCGAGATCGGTTCGATCGAGAAGATGTCAAAGTCGAAGAAGAACACGGTCGATCCCGACGACATCATCGCCGCTTACGGCGCCGACACCGCGCGCTGGTTCATGCTGTCCGACAGTCCGCCCGAACGCGACGTGATCTGGACCGAGGAAGGCGTGCAGGGCGCCTGGCGCTTCGTGCAGCGGCTGTGGCGGCTCAATGGCGAGATCGCCCGCATCACCGCACCGGCCACCCGCCCGGCTGCGTTCAGCGAGCAAGCCTTGGTCGTGCGCAAGGCCGCCCACCGCGCGCTGAGCAACGTCTCCGACGACATCGGCCGGCTGCGCTTCAACCGCTGCGTCGCCCACATCTACGAATTCGCCAATGCGCTGTCGGACGCCATCGGCTCGGCTGAAACCGCGCCCTCGCCGGACTTCGCCTGGGCGCTGCGGGAGGCCGGCGACATCCTGGTGCGGCTGTTCCACCCGATGATGCCGCATCTGGCCGAGGAGTGCTGGGCGGCACTGGGACACCAGACCCTGGTCGCCACTGAGGCCTGGCCGCAGGTCGAAGCCGACCTTTTGGTCGAAAACACCGTCACTTTGCCGGTCCAGATCAATGGCAAGAAGCGCGCCGACGTCACCGTGGCCCGCGACGCCGGAAAAGACGAGATTGAGGCTGCCGTTTTAGCCCTCGATGCGGTAATAAAGGCGCTGGACGGCAAAAGCCCGAAAAAGGTCATTGTCGTCCCGCAAAGGATCGTCAATGTCGTCGCCTAACGCCCCCCGACTGTTGCGATTGCTGCTGGCGCTGTCGCTCGCCGGCCTCACCGCCGGCTGCTTTCAGCCGCTTTATGGCGACCGGTCGCTTGGCACCGGCGGGGGCTCGGTCGGCGACAAGTTGAGCGCGGTCGAAGTGAAGCCGATCCTGACGCCGAACGGCACCCGGATCGCGCGCATCGGCGTCGAAACCCGCGACCAGTTGCTGTTCAACCTGACCGGCGGCGGCCCGGCGCAGTCGTCCGCTTACCGGCTCGACATCAAGCTGAGCACGACCCAGTTGCAGGTCATCGTCGACATCAACAGCGCCCGCCCGGAAATTCAGAATTACGGCATCGACGCCACATACACGCTGGTCGATATCGCCACCAACAAGACGGTCGTGAACGGACAGACCTTCTCGCGCGTGTCGTACAATATTCCGGGCCAGCAGCAGCGCTTCGCCGGCGAACGCGGTCTGCGTGACGCCGAAGACCGCGCCGCCAAGGTGATCGCCGACAATATCCGCAGTCGCCTCGCCTCTTATTTCGCGGCGGGGACGTGAGTTCTTTACCCTCTCCCCCTGTGGGAGAGGGAGAGAAAAGCAAATGACCGCTATCAAAGCCTCCGACGTCGACCGCTTCATCGCCAAGCCGGACCCGCGCACGCCGATCGTGCTGGTCTACGGTCCCGATGCCGGTTTGGTGCGCGAGCGCGTCGATGCGCTGGTCAAGGCGTCGGTCGACGATCCCAACGATCCCTTTGCTTTCGTGCGCATCGAAGGCGAGGACCTGGCCGGCAATCCGTCGCGGCTGGTCGACGAGGCGCACACAGTGCCGCTGTTCGGCGGCCGCCGCGCCGTGCTGGTCAAGGCCGGCGCGCGCAACATCGCGGCGTCGGTCGAGCCGGTGATTGCCTCGCCGTCCGATGAATGCCGCATCATCATCGAAGCCGGCGATCTGAAGAAGACGTCGCCGCTGCGCGCGCTGATCGAGAAGGCCAAGACCGCGGCGGCGTTGCCCTGCTACGTCGACAACAGCGCCGCGCTCGGCCAGCTGATCGACACGGAAATGCGCGACGCGCAACTCGCCATCGCGCCGGACGCACGCACCATGTTGGTTTCACTGCTCGGCGGCGACCGCATGGCGTCGCGCAACGAGATCCGCAAGCTGGCGCTTTATGCGCGCGGCCAGGGCCGCGTCGAACTGGCCGACGTCATGGGGGTGGTGGCGGACGCCTCGGCGCTGGCGCTCGACGGCGTCATCGACGCGGCCTTTGCCGGCAAGACTACCGACGTGGAACCCGAATTCACCCACGCGCGCGCCGGCGGCTCGTCGCCGGCGGCGATCATCTCGGCGGCGATCCGACAGGTGGCGAACCTGCACAAGATGAAGCTCGCCGTCGATGACGGCGATTCGGGTTCC
>JAQSCR010000282.1 GCA_029945495.1 Pseudolabrys sp.
CTGCATCTCGGCGGCCATCTGCTTCATGTCCTGCACGGTTTCGGCGAAACGTTGGCCGGCATCGCGGAAGATCGATTGCGTATCGCCGGCGGACTGCTCGTAGATCGCGCGCATGCTCTGGGCGGCGTCGGTGAAGCGCTCGTTGGCGTCGCGGAACAGGCGATCGGTTTCCGATGAGGTTTCGGCATAGACCGTGCGCATCGTTTCGACCGTGCGCGTGCGCTGCGCTTCGGTGTGGTCGCGCAGACGCTCGTATTGTTCGGCGATGATGCGCGTGCTTTCGGCGGTGCCGTCGGCGATGGTGCGAGCCACCTCGCTGGCGTTGACGCGTACAGCTTCGTATTGCTCGCCGATCGCGCGGGTGCCGTCGGCGCTCGACTCGGATACGAGGCGGGCAACTTCACGGGCGCGGCTTGAGGCGGCCTCGAGCGACTCGTCGAGCAGGCCGGAGAAGCGTTTGAGACGCTGCTCGATGTCCTCGGTGCGGATGTCGAGCGTGGCGACCAGCGAGTCGAGCTGGACGCGGCGTTCGCCGACGACGTCCTCGGTGCGCTGGTTGGAGCGGTCGATCAGTTCGGCCGCCTTGCCGAGATCGCGGCCGTGCGCCTCGAACTGGCTGGCGAGCTGGCCGAGATCGGTCACCACATGCGTGGTTATTTCGCGGAAGTTGCTGATCGTGGTCTCGACCCGCTCGGTGGCGTGCGTGGTCGTGCCGGTCACTTCGTGCATGGCGGCGACGAATTCGGACACCCGCAGCATCAGCGCGTTCTCCAGCGCGCTCATGTTCTCGTGCGAGCCCGACAGCACTTCCTGCAGCATCAGGTTGGCTTCGCGCAGACGCTCGAACAGCGTGGTGGTGTCGGAGCGCAGCATGTTGTGCGTCTCCAGCATCTCGGTGACGGTCGCGGTCGCGGTTTCCTTCGACTTCTCGATCGCCTGAGCCGCGGTGTCGCGCAGGTCGGTGAGGGTGCGGGTGACGTTAAGCGCGGCGCTTTCGCCGGCGGTGTTGATCTGGCGGGTGATCTCGGCGCCGTTGTCGACGACCGAGCGGGTGAACACCAGGCCGCGCTGTTCGATCGCCGCCATCGCCGTGTCGGTCGCGGTGGTGATGTCCTTGGCGAATTTCTCGCCGGTCTCGCCGAGCGAGTGCAACACGCCGCCGCTCTTGTCGGACAGGATCGCGGCCATGTCGTCGGTGCGCTTGCTGACCGAGGTGGCGATCTCCTCGGCGCGGCTGATGAAGCTCTTGGCGACCTCGTCGCTGACGCCGGTCAAGGTGCGTTCGGCTTCGCTGGCGCTGGAGCGGATCGCGTCGGTGGTCGACAGCGCGAGCGCGCCGAGCGATTTTTCGGCGTCGGCGGCGTTGCTCTTGATCGCCTGGCTGAGCTGCTCCATGCGCGCGTTCAGCGTGTCGGCGGCGGCCTTGGTGCGGCTTTCGATCTGATCGGTGACGGTGACGGCACGGCCGACCAGCAGTTCCTCGAAGCGGCTGATGCGGCCGTCGAGCGTGTCGGCGACTTCCATCGCGCGGGCGCCGAGCGTTTTGTCCATATCGCTGATCTTGGCGCTGATCGCGTCGGCGACTTCGGCGCCGCGGGTGTTGATGGTGCCGGTGACGTCGCTGATGCGCTTGTCGAGCGCGCCGACCACTTCCTTGCCGCCGTCGGTGAGGGTGGTGGAGAGCTTCTCGACGCGGCCGTTGAGCATGTCCTCGAACTGGGTAAGGCGGGAATCGAGCGTGCCGGAGATTTCCGCGGTGCGGCCGGTGACGCGGCTGTCGAAGGTGTCGAGATAGGCGCGCATCGCCTCGGCGACGTCCTGGGTGCGCTGGCCGAGACGTTCGACCAGTTCGCCGCCATAGGTCTTCACGGTGTGATCGAAGTCGGTGATATGGCGGGTGACGAGGTTGCCGAGATTGGTCGAGTCACGCGAGATCTTCTCGGTCAGCTCGGTGCCGCCCTTGTTGAACATCTCCTCGAAGGCCTGCAGGCGCGTGGCCAGCATGTCCTTGACCTCGTCGCCGCGGCTGTTGAGCGCGGTCACCAGCGTCTCGGCGTTCTCGCGGAAGGTGTCGGCGACATTGTTGCTGCGATCGATCAAGGTGTCGGTGATGCGGGCGCCGGTCTGCTCCATCTTGGCGACGACGTCGCCGCCACGCAGCGACAGGTCGAGCACCAGCGAGTCGCCGGTCGAACGCAAGGTCGAGTTGACCTCGTCGGCGCGCACCGTAATGGCTTCGGCCACGCGGCTGGCGCTGTCGGTGATGGCGTCGGTCAGTTGCTGCGAGCGGCCGGCCATGCCGTCGATGGTGCCGGCGGTCTTCTGGGCGAAGTTCTGCGCGACCAGGTCGAGGCGCTGCGTCATCATCTGCTGCAGGCGCGCCGCCATGTCGGCGAATTCGTCGTGGACGTGTTCGGTCTTGAAGTTGAGGCTGGCGGAAAGCCGCTCGCTGGCCGAGGCGATGGCGGTCGTCGCCTTGTCGCTGGTCGATTCGAGACGGTCGAGCAGGCTGGAGCCGCGCTCGCTC
>JAQSCR010000283.1 GCA_029945495.1 Pseudolabrys sp.
CCCGCCGGACCAGAGCCGATGATCACGACCTTGGCATGGGTGGTTTTTGGCATTGATCTCATAGCCCCCGGGCGTCGTCGGACGTCATTTCGCCCTGGCGGCCGGCCCAAATGACCGGCTCTTTAGTCAGGCACAATCTATGGCTTTCGGGGAGCTATGCAAGATACGCAACCCCGATGACTCACAAACTTCGGAGCTACCGGCGCCAAGACGGGAAAAATCACGCAATAATCTTTCGCGCAAGATTGTTTCGCGGTATGGATGTTCCGCCGGGCGCCTTATGCCTGTGAAGGGAACTCCATTGCCAGCCAGCCTCGATGCCATCGATCGCAAGATTCTCAAGGAGCTTCAGGACGACGGCCGCATGACCAATGTCGAGCTGGCGCGCCGGGTCGGTATTTCAGCACCGCCCTGCCTGCGCCGGGTGCGCGCCCTCGAGGAGGCCGGTTTCATCAAGGGCTACCGGGCGCTGCTCGACGAGAAAAAACTCGGCTACGAGGTCGTCGTCTTCGCCATGGTGCATCTGTCGAGCCAGGCGGAAGCCGACCTTGCCGCATTCGAAGACTTCGTCCGCCAGCAGCCGCTGGTGCGCGAATGCTGGATGCTGTCGGGCGAAATCGACTTTGTCCTCAAATGCGTCGCGCCCGACCTCAAGACCTTCCAGGCCTTCGTCGAGAAGCTCACCTCGGGTCCGCACGTGCGCAACGTCAAGACCTCACTGACGCTGCGCCAGTCCAAGGACGCGGCGATGGTGCCGATGGGCTAGTGCGGCGCTTCACTTCGCCTTTTCGATCTTGGTCACGGTGAACTGGCCGTTGATGCGATCCGGAACGAAACGGACTTTGTCGCCCGCTTTCACCGTTTTGGTCATGGCCGGGTCGGCGGCGTGGAATACCATGGTCATGCCTTCATCCATGTCGAATTTCTTCAGCGGGCCGTGCTTGATGGTGATCTTGCCAGCGGACTCGTCCACCTTGGTCACCTGACCGGCGATAAATTCATCGGTCTGGGCAATAACGGGGAATGACCCAAGGGTGGCGAGAGCGAGCGCGCCAAAAGTGACCAGCGTGCGAATGTTCATCGAATTCTCCTTTGTTGTTCTTTAGTCCGCTTACTTGACGGTGACCTTGCCGATCATGCCGGCTTCGCGATGGCCCGGAATGAGGCAGGCATATTCAAAAATGCCCGGCTTGGAAAAGCGCCAGAGGATTTCGCTCTTGGCCTTCGGCTCCACGGACTTCCCGTTCGGATCGTCATGCTGCATGTCGGGAAATTTCTGCATTAGTGCGCCGTGCTTGAGATTGTCTTTCTCGTTGGCGAGGATGAACTCGTGCGGTAGCGCGCCGCCATTGGTGATGATGAATTTGATCTGCTCGCCGCGTTTGACGATGAGGTTCGGCGGGTTGAATCCCATCGTGCCGTTGCCTTCGAGCATCGTCACTTGCACAAGGCGGAACGGCTTCTTGGGATCGCCGGGATCGCCTGCCGAGACAGCGCTGTGGCTATGGCCCGGTTTTCCGGGACCGGCGAGGGCCAGCCCGGTAGTGAACAGCAACGGCAAAAGGGCTGCCGCCAATTTCGAAATCTTCACGTACATTCTCCTTCGGTTGTTGATGGTAGTAATTCACTCAATTTAATGTTCGCCTTTGTGGGCACCGCCTCTCGGCTTGACGACATCGAATTCCACGGCCGGCGACAGCGACGATCTTTTTTCCGGCGCGCGCGGCGCCTGTTCGGTATCGCCCTTGAAAAGATAGGCGACCGTGCCCTCCGGATTTTTGTACGGGCCGGGGTCCGCGTAGTCGTCGCGGGCAAGGCCCTCGCGCACCTTCACCACCGAGAACATGCCGCCCATTTCCAGCGGACCGAACTGGCCGAAGCCGGTCATCATCGGCAGCGTATTGTCGGGCATCGGCATTTCCATCTCGCCCATTTCCGCCATGCCCTTTTCGCCCATCGGCATGTAGTCGGGCACCAGCTTGCGGATGGCCTTGGCAAGGTCCTTCTGGTTGACGCCGATGAAGTTCTTCACCTCATGGCCCATCGCATTCATGGTGTGATGCGACTTGTGGCAATGAATCGCCCAGTCGCCCGGCTCATCGGCGACGAATTCGACGGCGCGCATGGCGCCGACCGGCACGTCGGTGGTCACTTCCGGCCGCCTGGCGTTTTCCGGCACCCAGCCGCCGTCGGTGCAGGTCAGCGTGAAGGGTTCGCCGTGTTTGTGGATCGGGTGGTTGGTCATGGTGAGATTGCCGACGCGAATGCGCACGCGGTCGCCGCGCCGCACCACCAGCGGGTCGATGCCGGGAAACACCCGCGAATTCCATGACCACAGATTGAAGTCGGTCATCGTCATGATCTTCGGCATGTAGGCGCCGGGGTCGATGTCGTAGCTCTGCATGAGAAATACGAAATCGCGGTCGACGCGGTGCAGATTCGGATCACGCGGATGGATGACGAAGAAGCCCATCATACCCATCGCCATCTGCACCATCTCGTCGGCATGCGGGTGGTACATGA
>JAQSCR010000284.1 GCA_029945495.1 Pseudolabrys sp.
CATAATCGAGAAGGAAAAGCCCGACGCCATCCTGCCGACCATGGGCGGCAAAACCGCGCTCAACACGGCGATGTCGCTGCATCGCGACGGCCGTCTCGAGAAGTTCAAGGTCGAGCTGATCGGCGCCAACGCCGAGGCGATCGACAAGGCCGAGGACCGCCTGCTGTTCCGCGACGCCATGACCAAGATCGGCCTCCAATCGCCCAAGAGCGAGGTCGTGCACAATCGCGAGGAAGCAGCGCGTGCGCTCGACCTCGTCGGGCTGCCGGCAATCATCCGCCCGTCCTTCACGCTTGGCGGCACCGGCGGCGGCATTGCCTACAATCGTGACGAATTCTTCGACATCGTGCAGGGCGGCGTCGAAGCCTCGCCGGTGGGCGAGGTGCTGGTCGAGGAGTCCGTGCTCGGCTGGAAAGAGTACGAGATGGAGGTCGTGCGCGACCGCAACGACAACTGCATCATCATCTGCTCGATCGAGAACGTCGATCCGATGGGCATCCACACCGGAGATTCGGTCACCGTCGCGCCGGCGCTGACGCTGACCGACAAGGAATACCAGATCATGCGCGACGCCTCGATCGCGTGCCTGCGCGAGATCGGCGTCGATACCGGTGGGTCGAACGTGCAGTTCGCCGTCGATCCGGCGACTGGCCGCATGGTCGTGATCGAGATGAATCCGCGCGTCTCACGCTCCTCGGCGCTGGCCTCCAAGGCCACGGGCTTCCCGATCGCCAAGGTCGCGGCGCGTCTTGCCGTGGGCTATACGCTCGACGAATTGTTGAACGACATCACCGGCTCGACGCCGGCCTCGTTCGAGCCGACCATCGACTATGTCGTTACCAAGATCCCGCGCTTTGCCTTCGAGAAGTTCCCCGGTGCCGAGGCGCTGCTCACGACCTCGATGAAGAGCGTCGGCGAGGCGATGTCGATCGGGCGCACCTTCCAGGAGTCGTTGCAGAAGGCGCTGCGCTCGATGGAGACCGGCTTGACCGGCCTGAACGAGATAGAAATCAAGGGCGCGCCGGACAAGGCGGCGATCGTCGGCGCCCTGTCCCGTCCGACGCCCGACCGCATTCTCGTCATCGCCCAGGCGATCCGTCATGGCCTCACGGTCGAGGAGATCGCCCAGGCATCGAAGTATGAGCCGTGGTTCCTGCGCCAGATCGAGCAGCTCGTGCAGATTGAGGCAGGCGTACGCGCCTCGGGCCTGCCGACGGATGCCAAGGAACTGCTCGACCTCAAGAAGAAGGGCTTCTCCGACGAGCGTCTGGCCGAACTCGCCGGCATGAAAGCCGCCGACGTGGCCCAGCGGCGCCGCAGCCTCGGCGTGCGGCCGGTGTTCAAGCGCATCGACACCTGCGCGGCCGAGTTCGAGTCGCACACGCCTTATCTCTACTCCTGCTACGAAGGCGATGGCGTCAATCCGGCCGAGTGCGAGGCGGATCCGACCGATCGCCGCAAGGTGATCATTCTGGGCGGCGGGCCGAACCGCATCGGCCAGGGCATCGAGTTCGACTATTGCTGTGTCCATGCCGTCTACGCCCTGCGCGAAGCCGGTTATGAGACCATCATGGTCAACTGTAATCCGGAGACGGTCTCGACGGACTATGACACCGCCGACCGCCTCTACTTCGAGCCGCTGACGGCCGAAGACGTCATCGAACTGGTCGAAGTCGAGCGCCGGAACGGCGAGCTGCTGGGCCTGATCGTGCAGTTCGGCGGACAGACGCCTCTCAAGCTCGCCAAGCCGCTCGAGGCGGCGGGCATTCCGATTCTCGGCACCTCGCCCGACGCCATCGATCTGGCCGAGGATCGCGATCGCTTCCAGAAGCTGATCCACGAGCTGAAGCTCCGCCAACCCGACAACGGCACCGCGACGTCGCAGGAGCAGGCGATCGCTGTCGCCGAGAGGATCGGCTATCCGGTCGTCATTCGTCCGTCGTACGTCCTCGGTGGCCGCGCGATGCAGATCGTCTACGATCGGGCCGGCCTGGAACGCTACACGCGCGACGCCGTGAAGGTCTCGGGCGACACGCCGGTGCTGATCGATTCCTATCTTCGCGACGCGATCGAGGTCGACGTCGATGCACTTGCCGACAAGGACCAGAATGTCTTTGTCGCGGGCATCATGGAGCACATCGAGGAAGCGGGCATCCATTCCGGCGACTCGGCGTGCTCGCTGCCGCCGCATTCGCTGTCGTCGAAGATCCTGACCCAGATCGAGCGTCAGACCGAGGCGATGGCCAAGGCGCTCAAGGTCGTCGGCCTGATGAACGTGCAGTTTGCGGTCAAGGACGGCGAGGTCTACGTGCTCGAGGTCAACCCGCGCGCCAGCCGCACCGTGCCGTTCGTCGCCAAGGCGACCGGCCAGCCCATCGCCAAGTACGCCGCCCGCCTCATGGCCGGCGAGTCGCTGAAGTCCCTGGCCATCAAGAAGGCGCGCGGCAAGCACGTCGCGGTCAAGGAAGCGGTCTTCCCGTTCGCCCGCTTTCCCGGCGTCGATATCATCCACGGCCC
>JAQSCR010000285.1 GCA_029945495.1 Pseudolabrys sp.
ATTCGTCAACAAGAGCGTGGGCGTCGACCTGCGACTGAAATGACCGGGAAGGCGAGCGCCATCGTCTCGCTGCGGGATGTCGGCAAGACGTTCGAGAACGGCACCGTCGCGCTTGCCGGATTGGGCCTCGACGTCGCCGCCGGCGAATTCGTGTCGCTGCTCGGTCCCTCTGGCTCCGGCAAGTCGACGGCGCTGCGTCTGATCGCCGGTTTGAGCGAGGCGAGCGCCGGCACCATCGCGCGCGCCGGCGGCGCGGATGCCGGGCAGGTCGGCTTTGTGTTTCAGGACCCGACCTTGATGCCGTGGGCGAGCGTCGCCGCCAACGTGCTGCTGCCATTCAAGCTGAACGGCGCCGACGATGTGACCGCGCGCGCGGCGGTGACCCGGGCCTTGGCGCATGTGGGCCTGAGCGAATTCGCCAACGCCTATCCGCGCGAATTGTCCGGCGGCATGCGCATGCGAACCTCGATCGCCCGCGCGCTGGTTACCGAGCCGCCATTGCTGCTGATGGACGAGCCGTTCGCCGCGCTCGACGAGATCACCCGCTTCAAGCTCAACAACGAGTTGCTGACCTTGTGGCAGCAACTGCGCCGCACCGTGATCTTCGTCACCCATTCGGTGTTCGAGTCGGTGTTTCTGTCGCAGCGTATTCTGGTGATGACGGCCCGGCCGGGGCGGGTGTTTGCCGAAATCGTGATCCCGGCGGCCTATCCGCGCGACGACCGCTTCCGCACCTCGGCGGAATATGCCGGCTATTGCCGTCAGGTGTCCGAAGCGCTGGCGCAAGCGATGGGAGTCGCGTCATGAGCGAACGCGCGCTCCGCATTTTCCTGCCGCTGGCGATGCTGGCGCTGAGTGTGCTGGCCTGGGATCTGGTGGTGCGTATCTTCGCCATTCCGCCTTACGTCTTGCCGTCGCCCGGCCGCGTCGCTGCGACCTTGATCGACGACCGTCAACTGCTGGGACAATCGCTGCTGGTGACGCTGACCATCACCTTCGAAGGTTTTCTGCTGGCGGGCCTTGGCGGCATCGCCTTGGCGGTCGGCTTCAATCGGTGGCGCATCGCCGAATACGCGCTCTATCCCTATGCGGTCATTCTGCAGGTGACGCCGGTGGTTGCGATCGCGCCGCTGCTGCTGATCTATCTGCCGCAACATCTGGCCGTGCTGGCCTGCGCCTGGATCGTTGCGTTCTTTCCGGTGCTGGCCAACACCACGCTGGGGCTGAATTCGGTCGACCATAATCTGGTGGCGCTGTTTCAGCTTTACAAAGCCTCGCGCTGGCAGGTGCTGCGCCATCTGAAACTGCCGGCGGCGCTGCCGCAAATGCTGGCGGGCTTGCGCATCGCCGGCGGGCTGTCGTTGATCGGCGCGGTGGTGGCGGAAATTGCCGCCGGCTCCGCTGGCGCCGGCTCGGGACTAGCCTATCGCATTGCCGAGTCCGGTTACCGGCTCAATATATCGCGCATGTTCGCAGCATTGCTGCTGTTGTCGCTGGCTGGCGTCGCCATCTTCTTCGTGCTGTCGGCGGTGTCGCATTGGCTGCTGCGCCGCTGGCACGAGAGCGCGGTGAAGCAGGAGCGCTGACCGGCCTGGACCTAGATCAGCCGGTTGATCTTGAACAAGAACATAAAGGCGACGAGTAGCACGCTGAGGGCAAGATCGACGCCGAAGCCAACCCAGAGGACCTGGCGCGGCACGCGCATGCCGAACAATGCCGCGCCAGAGCAAAGGAGATTTGCCAGCGCGAATGCGATCAAGGCCAAGAGGCCCCAATCCTCATTGCTGACGGCGCGGCCAATGCCTTGTCCATTGTAGGCAAGAATGCCGGCCGCCATCGCGACGTTGAGAACCAGCACCGGCGTCATGCCGCCGCGCCGCAACAAGGCCCACGCCAGCGCGCCGACATGCGCGAGAGCGATCACGATCGAACTCGGCGCAAATGCGATGACCTGATCGATCATGGCCCGAAGCATCGGTCTATTCCCGCGTTGGCTAGTGGTAGGGAAGTTGCGTGACGATGCCCAGCAACGCCATCACGACGATGACTTCGATTAAGCTGCGGTGAAAGCGGAAGGTCAAAATGGCGGCGGTTACGGCCAGCACCGCGACGTGCGAATCGAGCGCGTGCGGGTCGAACGCATACCAGCGCAGCCATCCAAAATGCATTTCGGTGACCTTGCCGAACAGCACATGCAGTGCGAACCACACCGACAGATTCAAGATGACGCCGACCACCGCCGCGGTGATTGCCGCCAATGCGCCGGCGAGCCGCCGGTTCTGGCGCAGGGCTTCGAGGAACGGCGCGCCTGCGAAAATCCATGTCAACGCCGGCACGAAGGTGACCCATGTGGTGAGAGCCGCGCCGATCAATCCGGCCGCCAGCGGCGTGAACGGCGCCGCGTCGCGGAATGCGGCGAGGAAGCCGACGAATTGCGTCACCAGGATCAAAGGGCCGGGCGTGGTCTCGGCGAGGCCGAGACCGTCCACCATTTCCGTTGCCGCGAGCCA
>JAQSCR010000286.1:0-2237 GCA_029945495.1 Pseudolabrys sp.
TGCCGCCAGTCTTCTTCTTAGTGCGCCAAGCTTCGCTTAAAGGTACGATCCATCATGGCTATCGCCGCACGCGATTTCCGCGAGCTCCGTCTCGACGGCATGAGCCGCAACTTCGGCAGCGTCAACGCGCTCAGGGGCGTCTCGCTGAGCGTAAAGCGCGGCGAGTTCATCGCTTTGCTCGGGCCCTCCGGCTGCGGCAAATCCACGGCGCTGAATTGCCTGGCCGGCTTACTGACTTTGTCGAGCGGCAGCATCTGGCTCGACAAGACCCGCATCGACCAGCTCAAGCCGGAAGAACGCGGCTTCGGCATGGTGTTCCAGAATTACGCGCTGTTCCCACACATGAGCGTCCGCAAGAATATCGGTTTCGGCCTCGCCATGCAGAACCGGCCGAAGGCCGAGCTCGAGCGCAAGGTCGACGAAGCTCTGGCGATCGTGCGCCTGACCGACCAGAGCGAGAAGCTGCCCGGCCAATTGTCCGGCGGCCAGCAGCAGCGCGTCGCCATTGCCCGCGCCATCGTCATCGAGCCGCCTTTGGTGCTGATGGACGAGCCGCTGTCGAACCTCGACGCCAAGCTGCGGGTGGAAATGCGCGCCGAAATTCGCCGCATTCACGAGCTGATCGGCTCGGCTACGATTTACGTCACGCATGACCAGGAAGAGGCGCTGTCGCTCGCCGACCGTATCGTGGTGATGCGTTCCGGCGAGGTGCGCCAGGTCGGCGCGCCGGAAGATCTCTACGTCCGCCCGGCGCACTGCGACGTCGCCGAGTTCATGGGCTATCGCAACCAGATCAAGACGCGCGCTGCCGGCGCCGGCGCTTTGAAAAACCTTACGATCGGCGGCGTCAGCCTACAGGGCACGCCGGTGGAAACGATGGCGGACGGCGACGCGGTGGCGGCGGTGCGCCCCGACGATCTGAAAGTCACCGGCGATGGCCCGCTGTCGGTCACCGTCGAATCGGCGCAGTACCACGGCCACGATTTCTATTGCTCCGGCCGCGCCGCCGCTGGCACCGAGCTTTATTTCCGCTCGTCACAGAAGGTGACGAAGGGCGACACGGTCCGCCTTACCGCCGAGCCGAGCCGCGTCTTGGTCTATCCGGGAGCGCCGGCGTGAGCGACAACGTCGTGATGAACACGTCGGCCCCGGCGCGCATTCCGCTGCGCATGCGGTTGGCGTTGTACGAGATCGATGGCGTCACGCTGCTGGTGCTGCCGGCAGTTCTGTTCGTGATCGCGCTGTTCGTTTATCCGTTTCTCTACGGCTTCGTGCTGTCGTTTCAGCCCAAGGCCGGCGACTGGCTGGCCAATTACCGCAAATTCTTTTCCGACCCGTTCCTCTACGACACCATCGGCGCGACCTTCTGGCTGGCGATCCCGGCGACCTTGATCAACGTGCTGATCTCGATCCCAATCGCATTGCGGGTGCGGCGGATGCGCCGCCGCCGCCTGTTGACGACGATCCTGGTCATTCCGATCACGCTCGGCACCGTACTGATCGCCGAAGGCCTACTGATCTATCTAGGCCCGCAAGGCTGGTTCAACCGCACGCTGATGCTGCTCGGCATGGAGCACTCGATCCGGCTGGTGCACAACTACACCGGCGTGATGCTGTCACTGATCCTGTCGGGGTTCCCGTTCGCGTTCCTGCTGACGCTGTCCTACATTACCGGCATCGACCCTTCGCTGGAGCAGGCGGCCTCGACTTTGGGCGCCAAGCCGCGGCAGCGCTTCCGGCAGATCCTGATGCCATTGCTGGCGCAGGGCCTGGCGATCAATCTCTGTCTGTCCTTCGTGCAGACCTTCTCGGTATTTCCGTCGGCGGTGCTGCTCGGCGCGCCGGCCGGCGCCACCCGCGTCATTTCGATCGCCGCCTATCAGGCGGCCTATGAGCAGTACAATGCCTCGATGGCATCCGCGATCGCGATGATCATGGGCTTCTGCCAGCTCGGCGTGGTGATCCTCATTTTGTCGGCGCGCCGGTTCGTTTACCGCGGCTCGGCCGGTGGCGGAAAAGGCTGACGTCATGAGCCTGAAAAATCCATTCACGCAAAAATCGGCCGGCGAGCGGCTGTGGGCCTTTGTGATCTGGGCGCTGGTGATTTTCTTCGTTCTGAACTTCACCGCGATGATCGCCACCGTCGTCGTCGATTCGTTTGGCACGCGCTGGTTCGGCACCTGGCTGCCGGCCGGGTTCACGACGCGCTGGTACGTGTCGGCCTGGCAGGAATTCCA
>JAQSCR010000286.1:2247-2508 GCA_029945495.1 Pseudolabrys sp.
CTCATCGTCACCTTCCAGGTGGTCGGCGCGGTCGTGCTGCTGTCGGGGCTGCTCGGCGTGCCGGCGGCCTACGCGCTGGCGCGGCGTAATTTTCCGGGCAAGCAATTCGTCATTCTGCTGTTCCTGCTGCCGATGCTGATCCCGCCGATCACCTTCGGCATTCCGCTGGCCACCGTGCTGTATCAATCGCATCTCGGCGGCAACATGTCCGGCGTCATCCTTGCCAATCTGGTGCCGACGGTGCCGTTCGTCGTCCTGGTG
>JAQSCR010000287.1 GCA_029945495.1 Pseudolabrys sp.
CAGCCCGCCGCCATTTCCCGCACCGTCGCCAGCGGGCCCAACGCTTTCCCCACCCTCCAAACCGCCTGCACCACCCGAGCCGGAACAAATTCTTCCCGACGGCCTCGCGAAACCCGGCGGCCAGATCGTCGGCGGTGGCTTTTCGATCCCCAAGGACCCGCACGCACCACTACCGGGCTTCCCAGTCCCGGCTGAGGACGACCCGCTCAAGACCATCGTCCTGGAAATGCAGATCGCTGAAGGGCGTCTGCGGCCTAGTGGCAGGCGTCAACTCATTCCCAAGGACTTTGAAGACCTCAAGAAGCAGGATCCGAATTTCGGACTCGCAGACGAGATCTATCGGGAAGCAGGAAAACGAACGACCAAGGCTGGTGGATCGGAGTTGGGGAACGAATGGCATCAAATCGCCGAGGATGTCATCGAAGAATACCAGAAACGTGGCAAAGCCCAAGGTGTACGTGCCGAGATCACTTTTCTCGATACCGAGGAGAGAAGAGAGAAGAACATCAAAGAATCAGCTCGAGTCGACTTGGTCTGGACTCGCGAGGATGGCACCATTGTCATTATTGACCTCAAGACCGGTGGAGCCCACTTGAGCGCTGCACAAATCGAGAAGATCGTTCGTAACGTCGGCGGCGGCAGTCGCGACCGGCGAGTAGAGCTCTATCAGTACAAACCATGACGACTGCAGCCGACGTCAAGCGGGTCACCCGGCTCGTGCGCAAGCGCGAGCCGCGGTTGATCCTTGTCAAGCGCATGCTGATCCTGCCGCCAGCGGGGCACTATCTGAGAGCGTTCGATCTCGCCAGCTTGAGCAACAAAGACAAGTTCCGGATGCACTACTTCGTGCTACCGCTCTATCGACCGACTTCTGGCATCAGCGTTGGCTTTGGCGACTACTTACATGATGACTACGGTCCTTGGTTGGCAAGCGATCCTCGTATCGAAGAGAGGATTGCAGATACACTGCTCGGCGATGGCATGGCTCGGATCGGGCATGTCGACAGGCCCGAGGCCTTTCTCGAATACGCCAAGACTATCGAGGACTGGCGGGTTGGTGGAGATTGGCACACGTTCCTCACTCACTTGCTCCTCGGACATCTCGATAGGGCATCTGACTTAGGACTACAGGTCCTTCGCCGATACTATCCGCATAGACGTGAGTCACGACATACGCGCCGCTTCCTCCAGTTGATGGACGGCGGTCAGGCGCGCATCGACCGTGTACTTAAGTCCTGGGAGCAGACGCTGGTACGGCAGCTCAAGATCGAGCCCTACTGGCAATCGCCATGGCCATCGTAGCTACCCGACCTGACGCGCCTGCCCCGCCCAATACTTGGCGCGCAGCACTTTCTTGTCGACCTTGCCGACGGCGGTGAGCGGCAGGCTGTCGACGATCTCGATCTGCTTCGGCGCATGCGCACCGCCCTTGCGATCCTTCACGAGCTGCATCAGCGCCTCGGGCGAGGGCGTGCAACCGGCCCTGGCGACGATCAGGGCGGCGACAGCCTCGCCCCACTTCTCGTGCGGTACGCCGACCACGGCGGCCATCGCGACGTCGGGATGCGAGGACAGCACATCCTCCACTTCGCGCGGAAAGATGTTGAAGCCGCCGCTCACGATCATGTCCTTCTTGCGATCGACGATGTAGAGGTAGCCGCGCTCGTCGGCACGGGCGATGTCGCCGGTGTGCAGCCAGCCGCCCTTGAAGGTCTCGGCCGTCTGCTCCGGGCGCTTCCAGTACTGCTCCATCGCATGTGGCGCACGCACGCAGATTTCGCCCGCCTCGCCCGGTTCCACCTCGTTGTTGTCGTCGTCGCGCAAGGTGACGCGGCACGAGGCGATCGGAAAGCCGCAGGAGGCGAACAGCTCCGGCCGCTTCGCATCATGGTCGGCCTTCCGAAGAACGCTGATGGGATAGCACTCGGTCTGGCCGTAGAGCTGGCTGAATACCGGCCCGATGCGCTCCAGCCCCTCGACCAGCCGCGTCGGCGACATCGGCGAGGCGCCGTAGAGGATCAGTTCCAGCGAGGAGAGATCGGTCTTGTCCAGCTTGGGATGATCGAGCAGCACATAGACCATCGTCGGCACGAGCAGGGTGAAGTTGATCTTCTCGCGCTCCACGGTGTGCAGGAAGCGCTCGGGATCAAAACCCTTCATGAGATGAACGGTGCCGCCCTTCAGCAGCGCCGGCACCACCTTGGTACCCGCGACATGGGTGATGGGCGCGGCGGCGAGATAGCGCGGCGTCTCGGGGAACTCGAAGTCGGCCGCGACCGCGGTCGTCATGGCGGCCGTCGACCGGTGACGGCGGATCGCGCCCTTCGACTTGCCCGTGGTCCCGCCGGTGTAGCTGATGATGGCATAATCATCCGGCGTCGCGAGATCGACCGGGCTCGCCTCGCCGATCCGATCGGCCGCCGCCATGAGATCGCGGCCGAAGTCCGCCTGGCCCATGGTCAGCACGACTTTCAGTCGATCCGCGGCCTTGGCGGCGATCTCC
>JAQSCR010000288.1 GCA_029945495.1 Pseudolabrys sp.
CGATGAAAACGCAGGTCTGCATTATCGGCGGCGGCCCGTCCGGCCTGCTGCTGTCGCAACTGCTGCACCTCAAGGGCATCGACACCGTCCTCATCGAGCGGCAGAGCCGCGAATACGTGCTAAGCCGCATTCGCGCCGGCGTGCTGGAGCACGGCTTCGCCGACCTGATGCGCGAGGCCCAGTGCGGCGAGCGGATGGACCGCGAAGGCGAGATCCATGAGGGCATCTTCATCTCCCACCCGCAGGGCATGGATCGCATCGACCTGCACAAATATTCGGGCGGCAGCTCGGTCATCGTCTACGGCCAGACCGAGCTGACGCGCGATCTCTACGACGCGCGCGAAAAGATGAAGGGCAATGTCATTCACAATGTCGAAGACGTGACGCTGCACGATCTGGACAGCGCGGCGCCGCATGTCACCTATCGCGACGGCGACAAGACCGTTCGTATCGATTGCGAGTACATTGTCGGCGCCGACGGCTTTCACGGCGTCAGCCGCAAGTCGATCCCGAAGGACGTGCTGCGTGAATACGAGAAGGTCTATCCGTTCGGCTGGCTCGGCGTGCTGTCGCAGACCAAGCCGGTGTCGCCGGAGCTGATCTATTGCGCGCACGAGCGCGGCTTTGCCCTCTGTTCTCTACGTTCTCAAGTGCTGAGCCGCTATTACCTCCAGGTGCCGCTGACCGATACGGTCGAGGACTGGTCGGACGACGCCTTCTGGGTCGAGCTGAAACGGCGGCTGCCGGCCGATGTCGCGGCGCGACTGATCACCGGCCCGTCGATCGAGAAGAGCATCGCGCCGCTGCGCAGCTTCGTCGCCGAACCGATGAGCTATGGTCGGCTGTTTCTCGCCGGCGACGCGGCGCACATCGTGCCGCCGACCGGCGCCCGCGGTCTCAACAGCGCGGCGTCGGATATCTATTACCTCTACCACGCCATGCTCGATCACTATCAGAAGGGCGATGACGCCGGCCTGAAAGGCTATTCGCAGAAGGCGCTGGCGCGGGTGTGGAAGGCGCAGCGCTTCTCCTGGTGGATGACGACGATGCTGCACCGCTTTCCGGATAACATCCCGTATGACGGCAAATTGCAGCAGACCGAACTGCAATATCTGCTGTCGTCGGACGCGGCGAAGAGCGCGATGGCGGAGAATTATGTAGGGTTGCCGTTCTAGACGGCCGTCTAGCCGGTGGCCTTCGCAGGCTCCAGACTCTTGAAATGCCCGCGCACCTGCAGCCACCACAGCAGGATGAGGCTCGGGATCGCCGACAGCGCGGTGATGATGAAGAACATCACCCAGCCCCAGTCCTCGGCGATGAAGCCGCCGCCCGAGGCCAGCGTCGTGCGGCCGACGGCGGCGAGCGCGGTCAGCAGCGCATATTGCGTGGCGGTGTGGGCGCGGTTGCCGCATAAAGCCGACAGATAGGCAACGAAGATCACGGTGCCGATGGCGCCGGTGAAATTCTCGACGATGATGGTGACGGTCAGCGCCGGCAGGCTGGTGCCGACCACCGCCAGCCACGAAAACGTCAGGTTCGACAGCATCTGCACGAAGCCGCCGATCCATAGGCTGGTGGCCAGCGGCAGCGCGCGCACCAGCGAGCCGCCGGCAAAGCCGCCGATCAGGGCGGCGGCGAGGCCGACGCCCTTGACCACGGCGGCATAGGTCGCCTTGTCGAAGCCGATATTGATGACGAAAGCTGCGGTCAGCGCGCCGGCGAAGGCATCGCAGAATTTATACAGTACGACGAACAGCAGAACGGCGATGGCCGCGTCACGGGCCAGGAATTCGCCGAACGCGCCGGTCGCGGTCTCAGTGAGCCGGCGCAGCGGCGCGTGGTTATGATCGACGAGCTGCGGCGGCGCATCGGGTTCGGTCGCCAGCAACGTCGCCACCATGCCGATCGCCATACCGAAAGCGGCGGCGATATAGCCCCACATCCACACCGCGCTGTGCGCCACGCCCAGGCGCTCCAGCAGCGCCACCAGCACCAGCACGCCGGCGCCCGAGACCAGCATGCCGATGCGATAGGCGGCGACATAGCCAGCCATGCCGGCGCCTTGCTCGCTGGTCTCCAGGCTTTCGACGCGGAAGGCATCGACGACGATGTCCTGCGTCGCCGAGGCGGTCGCCACCAGCACCGCGCCGAACACGATCAATGGCAGCGAGCGCAGCGGATCGCAGAAGCCGAGAAAGACGATGGTTGCGAACAGCAGCAGCTGCGTGAACACCAGCCAGCCGCGGCGGCGGCCGAGCTTGCGCGACAAGAAGGGCACGTCGAGCGCATCGGTCAACGGCGCCCACAGAAACTTGAACGTGTAGGGCAGGCCGACCAGCGAAAACAGGCCGATGGTGCCGAGGTCGATATTGCTCTCGGTCAGCCACACCGCCAGAGTCGAGCCCGACAGCGCCAGCGGCAGGCCGGACGAGAAGCCGAGAAGCAGCACGATCAGCACGCGCGGCTTGAGATAGACGGCAAGCGCGTCGGCGTAGGACGGC
>JAQSCR010000289.1 GCA_029945495.1 Pseudolabrys sp.
GAATGTCGGTGCGGCTGCGCGGCGTGATCTGCAGATAGGTCACCTTGCCGCGCCATTGCGGAAAATTGATCAGCAGCCGCTCGAACGCATCCATGCGCTCCGGAATGCCCTTGCTGTAGTCGAGGCGGTCGACGCCGATGATCATAGCGCGGCCAGACAGGCTGCCCATCACATCGCGCACGAATGATGAATCGACCGCCCGGCGCGCCAGCCGCTGGAACGTCTCGGTCTCGACGCCGACCGGAAACACGCCGATGCGCACGTCGCCCTCGTCGAAGGCGAAGCTGTTGGCGTCGAGCCGCCGCAGGCCGCGCTCGTTGGCCAGATAGCGGGCGAAGTTGGCGGCGTCGGTTTCGGTCTGGAAGCCGACCAGATTGTAGTAGCCGAGCGCCGGAATGAGTTTCTCATGGTTGGGCAACGCCGTCAGGATTTCCTCGGGCGGGAACGGAACATGGATGAAAAACCCGATTTTGTTCTTGTGCCCGCGGGCGCGCAACGCCTTGGCCAGCGGCATCAGATGATAGTCGTGCACCCAAATGACGTCGTCAGGCTGCAGAAATTTCTCAAGACTGCTGGCAAACACCTCGTTGACGCGCAGATAGCCGCCGAGATCGCGGCGTGTGAATTCGGCAAGGTCGAGTCGGTAATGCAGGATCGGCCACAGCACCCGGTTGGCAAAGCCGTTGTAGAATTCCTCGTAATCGTCGCGTTGCAGGTCGATCGTGACATAGGAGACGTTGTCGCGCACCGCCGTCGCCGCCGGCTCCACATCGCCGTCGGCGACGCGTCCGCTCCAGCCGAACCATACGCCGCCCCGCCGCTTGAGCGCCGGACGTATCGACACTTCGAGTCCGCCGGCACGCGCGGTGCCATCGGGAATGCCAACGCGATTTGAAACTACGATGAGGCGCGCCAATACCGATCCCCCCAACTCCGCGACAGCTTGATCGCGGTCAATATTAGTCCGGCCATCGAATAAGTCTGCGGGAAATTTCCCCAAAGTTTTCCGGTCGCCGGGTGCACGTCTTCGGACAGCAGCCCATAGCGATTGCGCAATTTCAGCGCGTCGACGAACATGGCGCGCGCGTCTTCCTGCCGCCCAATGTCCCACATCGCGTCGATCAGCCAAAACCGGCAGATGAGAAATGCCGTCTCCGGCAACCCGAAATCGTCGGCGGCGACATAGCGCATGACATGGGAGTCGCGGCGCAACTCACGCTCGATGGCCTCCACCGTCGCGACATAACGCGGATCGTCCGGCGCCACCAGGCCGAGTTCGGCCAGCAGCAGCGAACTGGCGTCGAGATCGTCGCCGCCGAAGGCGCCGGAGAACGCGTTGCGCTTGGCATTCCAGGCCCGCTTCAAGATCTCCTCGCTCAGTCTGCCGGCGAGTGCATCCCAATATTGCGCGCGATCGGCAAGGCCGAGATGGTTGGCGATCGCCGCCAATCGTTGACAACCGGCCCAGCACATCGCCGCCGAATGCGTATGCACCTGCTTGCGGCCGCGGAATTCCCAGATGCCGGCGTCCGGCACGAACGCCAGCCTGGCGGCCTGCTCGCCGAGCGGCTCCAGCGAACGAAACAACGCGGCGTCGCCCGGCTTCGGCAGACGGCGGTCGAAGAACATCGGCGTCGCCGCCAGAATGATGCTGCCATAGACATCGTGCTGCACCTGATGCACGGCGGCATTGCCGACCCGCACCGGGCCGTCGCCGCGATAACCGGCGAGCGCCGGCGCGATGCGCTCCTCGAGCGTATCGGTATGCACGATGCCGTAGAGCGGCTGCACGGTATCGGCGCGACCGGTCGAAATACTCAGGATATAGGAGATAAAATCTTCCATCGTCCGCGTGGCGCCGATGCGGTTGAGCGCCCGCACGACGAAGAAGGCGTCGCGCAGCCAGCAATAGCGATAATCCCAGGTGCGGCCCGATCCCGGCCCTTCCGGAATCGAGGTGGTGAGCGCCGCGACGATCGCGCCGGTCTCCTCGAAATTGCACAGCTTGAGCGTTATGGCGGCGCGGATGATTTCATCCTGCCAGTCGATCGAGAAGGCCAGCCGCCGCACCCATTCCTGCCAGTAGTCGCGGGTTCGATCGCAGAAATCGCGGCAGGTGCTGTCGAGCGTGTCCGTGAACGGCTCGTCGGTGCCGAACACCATATGCACCGGCCTGGTCAGCACGAACGAGGCTTCGTTCTCCACATAAGACAACGGCGCATCGGTCGTCAGCCGCACCGGCACCTCGTCGCGCCAAAAGCGGATATGGTTGCTGCCGGTCGAGCGCTGCTCCACCGGCGCGCCATAGCGATGCGTGACGCGAAAGCGGATGGTGACGCGCGGCATGCCGGCAATCGGCTCGATGATGCGCACCAGCTGCGGCGGCCGGAAGGTGCGGCCATAGTTCTGAAAACGCGGCGCGAAATCGGTGACGCGGACCTTGCCGCCCTTATCGTCGGTGAGTTCGGTAACGACGATGGCGGTGTTGCGCACATAGTCCG
>JAQSCR010000290.1 GCA_029945495.1 Pseudolabrys sp.
CCTTGGTGGCCACACTCTCCAATTCACCGATCACGCGGGTCGCCAGGCCACTGCGGATCTGCACCACTTGCGGGTTGTTCTGCAGCATCTCGCGAGAGAGATTGAGCGGCAGGTCTTCGCTGTCGACGACACCGCGCACGAACCGCAGGTAGGCCGGCAGCAGATCGGCATCGTCGGTGATGTAGACACGACGGACATAGAGCTTCACGCGGCCCTTGCGGCCGGGGTCCGCGAGGTCGAACGGCGGGCTCGCCGGCACGAAGAGCAGGACGGCGTAGGACTGCCGACCTTCCACCTTGTAGTGCAGCGTCAGCGCCGGTTCGTCGAAGGCCATGGCGATCGAGCGATAGGCCTGCGTGTAGTCCTCCGGCTTGACCTCAGACTTCGAGCGCTGCCACAGGGCGCTGGCGGCATTGACCTGGCGCGCCTCGCCCTTGTCGTCGAGCAGCTCGATGGGAAAGAGGATGTGGTCGGAATAGGTCCTGACGATGCGCTCGAGTTCGAAAGGCTGGAGGTACTTGGCGGCCTCGTCCTTCAGATGCAGGACGATCTCGGTGCCCCGCTGCACGCGCCCGGCCCGCTCATCGCTGGCCGGCGCCACCTCGAACCCGGCGCCGCCCGAGGAGATCCAGACCCAGGCATCCGCCGCGCCGGCCCGGCGGCTCGTCACTTCAATGCGGTCGGCCACCATGAAGGCGGCGTAGAAACCAACGCCGAACTGGCCGATGAGACCCAGGCCCTCCTTGGCGTCCTTCATCCCCTTGAGGAATGCCTTCGTTCCAGAGCGCGCGACGGTTCCGAGATTGTCAATCAACTCCTGGCGGTCCATGCCGATGCCCGAGTCGGAGATCGTCAGCGTCTTCGCCGCGGCATTTGGATGGAGGCGGATGGCCAGCCTCTCGTTACCGGCCATCAACTCAGGGGCTGCGATCGCCTCGTAGCGGACCTTGTCCAGGGCGTCGGACGCGTTAGAAATGAGCTCCCGGAGGAAAACATCGGTCTCCGAGTAGACCGAGTGGACCATCAAGTTTAGCAGCTCGGCGACCTCTGCCTGGAATTGATGCGCCTGAGCGCTGCCGGTATCGCCGTTCATTCTTTTGCCGTCCGGAAATGTGAATTAAGCCGGCGTTGGATACAGGATATCCGGCCACGGGGACAGGTGGCCCAGGTCTTTGAGCGACCCGACGTTTCAGGTGTCCCAGACAATGCGGGCAGCGCGCCTATCCAGCGCGCCGCCTTGCGCCGGCCTGGCGCGTCACGTCCTCGAAGCGGCGCTGGCGCATGGCGACCCGGGGATCGTCCATCTCCTCCGCCTCCGCGCCCGGAATGAAAGCATCGTAGCCCGGGGCATAGTTGCGGTTGGTCTGCTCGGCATTGCGGTTGACCAGCGGCCGCGCATAGAGCGGATGGCGCATGCTGCGCACCTCGTGCTCGATCTGGATCAGCGGCTTGCCGTTTTCCAGATCGACGATACTGTCGAAACGATACTGGTGCTGGTTGCTTTCCTCGGTGATCAGACCGCGCTCGAGCAGTGCGCGATGCGGCGCCGAGAAGTTCGCGACGTAGACCTGGATGTGATGGCCGTCATAGGCCGCCAGCTTCGCCTTGGTCTCTTGGAAGACCAGTTCCTGGTCCATGCCGACCGACACCCGCGCGACGGCACCATCGACCTTCGTCGGGGTACCGAAGATTCGGCCGTAGAAGTCCGCAACACCCTTCGCCGCACCGACCGGAACGTCGAACTCGACATAGGGCATGCCGAGATTGATGCGGCCGAACTGCGGCGCCGGGTCATGACAGCGGAAGCGATTGCCCCACGGACAGATCGCCTCGACATGGTCGGCATGCTCGACGAAATCGAACTTCGTTCCCTTGAGGGGTTTGCGAAGATTTTCCAGGCGCCGCAGGAGGCCGGCGCGATCCGGCACGACGAGGCCAACCTGGCCACGCAAGTGCTGAGGTGTTCCCGTGACGAGGTGGAACTGGCTGCGTCCGACGTTGACCCACATATTGTCGATGCCGGTCATCATGAAGGGATCGCGCGTCAGGCCGAGCCCGCTGATGTAGAAGAGCGTGGCCAGGCCCTGGTCCTCGATCTGCAGATTGACGTGCTCCAGCCCCACGATATTGCCGAGATCCTCGGCGCCGCGATCGTACTGCTTGTTCATCGCCTGCCTCCTTCGATTGCCTACGACGCCCGATTGCTCAAGACGCAAGTGGCGCGTGGGCGTCTTTCCCGAAATACGCCTGCTCCAGCCGGTTCGGCAAGTCGGCCTCGCCGGTCGAGGCTTCGAGCACGATCGAGCCCCGCGCCAGAGCATAGACCCGATCGGACGCCGCCAGTGCCTTTTCGATCAGCTGTTCGACCAGCAATACCGCCGTGCCGGCCTCACGCAGCCGCGCGACAGCCGCCAGCACGCGATCCACCAGCACGGGCGACAGGCCGGCCGACGGCTCGTCCAGCATCAGCAGGCGGGGTCGCCGTACCAGGCCCTG
>JAQSCR010000291.1 GCA_029945495.1 Pseudolabrys sp.
GGCAGGAAGTAGCGGGACAGGCGCATGGAAATAGCCACGATTCGAGGGTGAACGGGCCACGAGTGAAAGCGGATCGGGCGGCAAAAGACAAGGCCCTCCGGGCCCCTGGGCCGGCCCTAAAGGCTGAAATACGCGCGGGCCTTGAGCTTCTCGAGGTGCTGCATCACCGGCACGGAAATCCAGGCGCGGTCGCGCAAATGCGGCACGCGGGAAACGTCGAAGGTGGCGGCGAGCTTGCGCAGATAATGGAGTTCCTCCTTCGACTGCACCTTGAAGCCGACGAACTCGCGTCGGCCCTCGGCCAGATCGGCGTCGGAGATGGCGGCCTCGAAACGCCGCTTCCAGGCCGAGCCGCTCTCGCTGACATCGAGCCCGGCGCCCTCGCCGAACGGAATTTTGGTGCGGTCGCGGATGCTTGAGGGCAACTGGCCGGGATAGAGGTTGTAGAGATCGCGCAGCGGCATCTTGCCAGTCGGCATGCCGTTAAGCTCGCGCACTAAAGCGGGCGCCTCTAAGTTCAAGGCGTAGTTGACCACGGCGGGATCGAGAAACGGCTCGCGGGTTTCCACCTGGTAGCGCATCGAGCAGCGGTCGACGCGCTGCAGGCTGACGCGGTGCATCAGGCCGAGCACGTCGTCGCGCACCGGCTGGCCCTCGGCGACGCTTTCGTTGAAGGCGACTTCAAGCGGCGCGTAGCCGCAGAACAATTCGTCGGCGCCCTCGCCGCACAATGCGACGCGAAAGCCGTCGCGATGCATGTGCTCGGAAGCGGCGAGCGAGCAGACCGCGCCGCGGATGAGATTGGGTTCGAAGGATTCGGTATAGGCGACGACGTCGTCGATCATGGCGAAGGCTGCGTCGCTCGCCGGATCGAACGGCACCATGCGCAGGTCGTAGCCGGTTTTCTCGGCGTAAGCCGTCGCATAACGATAATCGGGCGCGTCGACGCCGCCGACGAAATAACCCGGCGCTTCGGGGCGGAAGTCGCGCGTGTAATGCGCGACCAGGGTCGAGTCGATGCCGCCGGAGAACAAGGTTGCGACCGGCAGATCGGGCGGCAGCCGCACGCGCACCGCTTCGCGTAAGATGGCATCGAGCGCCGCCGGCGAATTGTCGACCGGCGCATCGGCGCGCGGATAGATCGGCGACTTGAATCGGGCGCAGTTCTTGCGCGACAGCGCATAGCCCGGCGGCAGCAGCATCACGTCGCCTTCCGGCACAGTCGCCAGCAGCGGCCGCATCTCCGAGCAGAACAGGAAGCCTTTGCCGGATTGCATGACATAGAGCGGCTTGACGCCGAACGGAACGCGCGCCGCCAGGAATTCGCCATTGGTCAGATCGACCGCGACAAAGGCGTACATGCCGTTGAGCCGCTCGAGCGCGCGATAGCCCCAGACCTGCAGCGCATTGGCCAGCACTTCGGTGTCGGACGAGGTCTTGAAGCCGACGCCGAGATCTTCCAGTTCCCGGCGCAGCGCGGCGTGATTATAAATCTCGCCGTTGAACGACACCGCGAGACGGCCGTAAAACGAAATCTGCGGCTGGGCGCCGTGCTCGGCATCGACGATGCGCAGCCGGCGCGTGCACATCGCCACGTTCGGCAGCGGCGAGAACAGCGGATCGGTGATATCGCCGCGATGCAGGATGCCCTGGATCAAGCCCGCCACCGTGGCGTCGGCTTCCGGCCAGTCGATCGCGACAGCAAATCCGCACATGCGCGTGAAAGTCCCCGTTTCGCCCGAATGGCAAACCGGCGCGTCCGGGCCTTCAGGAATCATTTACCATATTGCCCGAGAGGTGAAATTTGCATTAACTGGGAACCAATGGCGCCGATCGACATCCAAGCTGCGTACTTCTCGGAATAGACCGGTCGGCATGGCATAACGCCACGCCCGCTCCTGGGTCTGAAAGCGACAATGAACGGCAGAATCGGCAATAGCGTGAGCCTGGTGGCGTGTTTCGCCATCGCCATGCATGCGATTCTGTTCGGCCAGCCGATGGCGGCCGCGGGCGCCGCCGTCGATCCATTCTCGGTCATCTGCCATAGCGACCCCGCGGGCGCGCCGGCGTCCGAACAATCACCCGCGCAGCACACGCCGTCTCGGGCCTGCGACCATTGCAGCCTCTGCGTTGTCGCGGCGTCGGCGGCCGCGCCCGATGCGATCCTCGCCGGCCATCTCGCGCCGTCCTTGCTGCTGCAGGTCCTGACGCCGCGGTCGCATAAGGCGCGCGCGCATCTTGCCGCCACGCAGCACTCTGCCCGGGGTCCGCCGCAACTGGCGTGAACGCCGCGCGGCGCAAACCGCGCCCATCGCCACGTCACGTGTTGTCAGGACTCTTTCTCAAAATTGTCCGCCCATTTTTGTCCGCGTCTTCCGGCCTGCGCGTGCGCGCCTGGAAAAGACACCGGCTTAGGAGATCGATCATGCTTCGACTTCGTTTCATCATCGCCAGCCTGTGTGCCGCCATCCTGCTGTCGCCCCTGACCGCGCAG
>JAQSCR010000292.1 GCA_029945495.1 Pseudolabrys sp.
CGGCGACGGTATCGCCGTGCTGCTTCATATAAAGCTTGATGCCGTTATCGATCTGCGCCGCCGTATCGGCGAACTGGCCGGAATAGGCGCTGATCACGCCGATCTTGACGGTACCCTGGGCATGGCCGGCGACCGGCATCGTGGCGGCGGCCAACAGGGCCGCGGCGGCAGTCATTATACGTTTCATGGCATTCCTCCCCTTCGATACCCCGATTGTGTATCGTTGGCGGATAGAATGCCCGACCTTGGCCCAGAAGAAAAGCGCCACGCTCCCGGGTGCTTAACCCGGGGGCGCGGCATTTTGTAATAGTTGGGGTCCCAATGATGGGCCGGCCGCCGGCTTTTTCATACCCCACGGCGTTAACCGCCCCGGACGCTTTGGCCGGCCCTGGGCCCGCTTCAGCCCAGGCTTACTGTCGCCTTTTCATACTGCCCGCTGCCCATGCCGCCCTCGGGGAAGATGCCGTGGGCAGCGATCCATTCGAAGGATTCCTCGTAGACTTCCTTGGTGTAGGGCTCGAACACCAGCCGCTCGCCCGGGCCCCAGCGCCGCGTATCCATCTTGGCGTGGAAGCGGTCGGGAAACTCGTTCTTGTAGTAATGCGTGTAGAGTTCCGGCCGCAGGTCGATATCGCGTTGCGCCTTGCGTAGCGCGCGGAAGAACTTGCGCAGGTCTTCCGGATCCGGATCGCCGTGGATCATGGTGCCGATCATGAAGGTGGTATCGATCACCTTGCGATAGCCGAGCTGCTCGGCGAAGTAATACGGCCCGTTGAACAGGTGCACCGCCGGCGCATTGCCGTCGAACAGGTGCTCCATGCGCTTGAACAGCATGCCGGTCTCGTAATTGAGGTTGATCTGTTCCGGCTTTAGATAGGTCTCGAGCGCCTGCACCGTGGCGTAGTGGCTGCCCGACTGGTAGCCGACCGACACCGGCACGCCGGCGAGATCGGCTGGCGTCATGATCTTCGACTCCGCCGGCACGAACACGCCGGCCGGCGCCACCGAATAGACATCGGTCATCATCTTGCCGTGGCCGTTCGAGGCCGCGACATTGACGGTCCAGTGACAGGCGCAGGAGACGCTCGACTTGCGGCCTTCCTCGAATGACTGGAATGCGCCTTTTGAGCCCTTGTCGTGAATTTTGCCGTCGGTCGAGCGCATCAACTCGCGGAATTCATAGTCCAAACCTTCCTTGTTGAAATAGTCCTTCTCCTCCGCCACCCATTCCTGCAGGCGGAAATGCGGTTCGATAATGAATTTTGCCATGGCTTTCTTCCCTTTGTTTATCGTTGTTTTCACTCACCGTCATTCCGGGGCCGGCCGAAGGCCGGAACCCGGAATCCAGAAAAATATTCCGAATGCGCATCTGGATTCCGGGTCCGGCGCTTTCGCGCCGTCCCGGAATGACGGCATCAGCAACACGAACTTCCTTCATCCTCGTGTTTCTCGCCGTGCTCGGCGACGCGCCGGGCACGGATCATCTTGACGTGGTCGTCCATCAATGCGCGGGCGCCGGCGGCGTCGCGCAATTCGATCAGGTCGGCGAGCTTGGAGTGGATATCGAGAATGTGGCCGGCGAGCTTGCGCGTCGCGGTGACGTTGCGGCGAGGCCACGACACGTGCTCGAGCGACAAAAGCTGCACGACGATGACGCGGTTGTGCGAGGCCTCCGCCACCGCCATGTGGAAATCGCGCGACAGCTTAGTGAAGAGGTCGAGGTCGCCGATCGCTTCCTGCGCGTCGGCCAGCAACGCGCGCAAGCGGGTGATGTCTTCGGCCGTGGCGTTCTCCGCCGCCAGTTCGGCGCCGAGCGTTTCGATGGCGCGCTGCGCGTCCAAAACCTCGGCCGGCGTCACACCGGTGAGATCGAGCTGCACCGCGAGCGCCTCGGCGAACAGCCGCGGATTGCCGTGGGCAATGCGGGCGCCGCCGCCTTTGCCCATGCGGATCTCTACGATGCCGAGCGCCTCCAGCGTGCGCAACGCGTCGCGCGCGACGATGCGGCTGGTGCCGAAGCGGGCGGCGAGATCCTTTTCGGTGCCGAGGAATTCGCCGGGCTTGAGCTTCTTGGCAAACAGGTCGTCGCGCACCTGCGCCACCATCTGCGCCGACAGCGATGACGAGCGGCCGGCGAACATGATGCGCGCGGTCGGATTGCCGCTGATCTGCACCGGTGGGTTGGTGATCGCGCGCGCCATAGCGAGTCTCCCCGTGCGGGGCTCCTCAGAAGGAAGCTCCCTTACCCGGCATCCTGCTACCGGATTGAACGATAGTAAAGATAGTATCTTATAATAATTTCCGGCCCTTCTGACGGGGCTATTGACTTATAGTCCTAGTAGGATTATCAACTGACTGTCTGATCCGGCCGGGGGCGTCGTCGCGAGACGTTCCGATGACGGGATCGGATGCGGCGCCTGCGGGCGGGGCTCGTAACCCCGCACTCGGGAGGCCTCGGGTAGCCGTCCGGGCCCACTACGGGGCTCTGCCTTTG
>JAQSCR010000293.1 GCA_029945495.1 Pseudolabrys sp.
TCCGGTTTGCGCACGCCGAGATCACGGAAGAACACTTCATTCAGCTCGAAGTCGTAATTCTGGCCGGTGTGGACAACCTTGTGCTCGGTATGGGCATCAAGCCGCTGCATGACGCAGGCGAGCCGGATGATTTCAGGACGGGTGCCGAGGATGGTTATGACTTTCATAATGATTGGGGTGATGCCGTCGGCCCGGGACGCACAATGGAAATCGGCAGATTGGCGGGCTTCACGTCCTCCATGAACGTGTCGGGATCCGCCGCGTCGAATACTTCGTTGGTCCAGAAGAGCGTCACCAGTTCGCCGGGCCCGGTATTCTCAATGTGGTGGGAAAAATAGACCGGCATCTCGATGGCCGCCGGCGCGCTGCCTGTGACCGGATATTCCAGCACCTCGGTGGTGCCGATGCGGCGCATGCGGATCACGGCCTCGCCCTGCACCACGCAGAATTTCTCGATCTTCCGGGTGTGATAGTGATTGCCGCGCGTCACGCCCGGCTTGGTCGTGGAGAAAAACACCTGCCCGGCACCGACCTGTTTGATGACTTCAAACAATGTGCCCCGGTTATCGCTCCGTGGCTGTGCCCGCCACTCGAACGTCGTAGGACCGAGGTAAGCACGGAATGTGTGATACAACTCGAGTTCAAACCGGCTGGCGAAGGCTGGCACCGCCCCCTGCTCCAGCAGGACGGATCGGAATCGCCGAAGCAGAGCGAGAACTTCAGAGACATGAATCTCTGCATCCGGCGGCACCTCAACGGTCGGGACGGACGGCGCGGTCGATTGCAGGCAACCGATAATCTGCTCAACGACTCGATTCACATAGACCAACGGCACCTTCCGATCCTCGATGATTTTTGGCTCCTCCCCTTGCGTGAATTGATGGCAGAACGTCGCGACGACGGAATTGTAGTTGGGCCGGCCCCCATCGCCGAAAACATTGGGTATCACCAACGAGGTGACCGCGACACCATGGCTGCTGCCCCATGCCGCTAAGATTTCCCCGGCACGTCGCTTACCGCGGCCATAAGGATTGTCCTGCCGCTCTTGAACGGAAGAAGTATAAACTAATCGTTGGGGTTTGTCCGGCAGCAGATCGAGCGCGGCCACCAGGCGGGTCGCCAATTCGGTGTTCGCCGACTCCACCACCGCCGGTTCACCCCGATTAACTCCGGCACAATGCACGACAAAATCACAGCCCTGCAGCAAAGTCTGGAGGCGATCGGTATTACTAAAGTCCTCGCGTCCGATCACCACCGCCTGCCAGTCGCTCTCGCGGTGCAGGCGGTCGAGCAGATGGCGGCCGAGAAAACCCCGGGCCCCGGTGACCGCAACCCGCTTGGATTTATTTTCCGTCGTCATGCTCACTTGAGGGGCCGGCGGTCAGCTGGCAGTTCCGACACCACTTCCGACAGGCTCAGCAGCAGGGTCTCCACCTCCGCCACGGAAAGCTGCCGGGTATTGTGCGAATGATAGTCTTCAACCGCGGCCTGGCCCTTGTCGCCCTTGTCGAAATAGAGTGTGTAGTTGAGATCACGATCATCCAACCGCACGCGGAAGTATTCGCCCATGTCCTCGCTGCGGCGCAGCTCCTCTTGGGTGAGCAGGGTTTCATACAGCTTTTCCCCGTGGCGTGAGCCAATGGCGTTCAACCCGGTCTGCTGGCCGAAGATATTCTGCAATGCTGCGGCAAGCGACGCCAGGGAGCAGGCGGGTGCTTTGCGCACGAAGATATCGCCGCCTTTGCCGTGCTCGAAGGCATAAAGCACCAGATCTACCGCTTCACGCAGGGGAAGCATGAAACGTGTCATCTCGGGCACCGTGACCGTCAGCGGCTCGAGCACATGACATTGCCATAGCGCACGCAGCAGACGGTGGTGCCGTCGGTCGCGCCGGTGCGGGCGTGGGCCAGCGCCACCTTTTCCATGAGCGCCTTCGAGATACCCATGGCGTTGACCGGCAGCACGGCCTTGTCCGTGCTCAGGCAGACCACCCGCTTGACCCCATGGGCCGCGGCAGAGCGGATGACATTTTCGCTACCCAGCACATTGGTCTTCACCGCCTCGATCGGAAAAAACTCACAGGACGGCACCTGCTTCAAAGCCGCCGCGTGGAAGATGTAGTCCACGCCAACCATCGCGCGGTCGAGGCTCGCCGGGTCCCGCACGTCACCGATGAAGAAACGCACCTTGGGATTAGCGACCTCGATGCGCATCATCTCCTGTTTCAGCTCATCGCGGCTGAACACCCGGATCTCGCGACAGCCAGACTTCAGAAGGTCGGTCACGACCGTTCGGCCGAACGAGCCGGTGCCGCCCGTGATGAGGATACATTTATCGGCCAGCGTTTGCATAAGCGGTGTTGTTGCGGGAAATCGATGAAGTGAACATGTTATAATTTCAGGCGACTCAGGCTTATTTACGCCAGATGCCACGCGTGTCGATCACGACCTTGGCCCCGAGAGCCGCCGGATTTATGTCCAGAAATTCCC
>JAQSCR010000294.1 GCA_029945495.1 Pseudolabrys sp.
TGCGCGGCAGCGGCATCGTCATCGCCGCGGCGCGGCTGATCGCCGACGATATCGACCGGCGCGGCGGCGCCGTCAAGCTCGACGACGCCGGCCGCGATCTCGGCACCGTGCTGGCGGCGGAAAACACCGACGCCATCATCGTGATCGGCGGCACCGGCTCGGGCCGCAACGACACCGGCGTGCATACGATGGCGCGCGACTGTGAAGTCGCGGTGCACGGCATCGCGGTCACGCCGGGCGAGACTGCGGCCTTCGGCTTTGCCGGCCCGCGGCCGATCTTACTACTGCCCGGCCGGCTCGATGCCGCGCTCGCCATCTGGCTGCTGGTGGGGCGGCGGATATTGGATCGGCTCGCGATGGCGCATACTCCGGACCGCGAACCGGCCGATACCGTGCCGCTGGCGCGCAAGGTGACGTCGACCGTGGGCCTTGCCGAAGTCGTGCCGGTGCGGCGCAGCGCCGGCCTTGCCGATCCGCTCGCCAGCAAATATCTGCCGCTGTCGTCGCTGGCGCGCTCCGACGGCTGGATTCTGGTGCCGGCGGAAAGCGAAGGCTATTCCGCGGGCACCCCGGTTCAGGTAAGGCCGTGGCCGTGAGCAGAACGCATTGCATTTTCAGGGGCGGGCCGCGATGAGCGAGATGCGAATTATCGGCCTGGCCGGTTGGAGCGGCTCCGGCAAAACCACCTTGGTCACCAAGCTGATCCCGTGCCTCTTGGCGCGCGGCATCAAGGTGTCGACGCTCAAGCACGCGCATCACGGTTTCGATCTCGACACACCGGGCAAGGATAGTTTCATGCATCGAGCCGCCGGCGCGACCGAAGTAATCATTTCGTCGGGCAAGCGCTGGGCCATTCTGCACGAGCTGCGCGAAGAGCCGGAATGGGATCTGCCGCATCTGGTCGCCAAGATGTCACCGGTCGATCTGGTGCTGGTCGAAGGCTTCAAGCGCGATGCCTTTCCCAAGCTCGAGATTCATCGCATCGCCAATGGCAAGCCGCTGATTCACCCCGAGGACCCGCATATCGTCGCGGTCGCATCCGACAGCGCCGTACCGGAAGCCAAAGTGCCGGTGGTCGATCTCAACAATATCGAGACAATCGCCGACCTGCTGCTCAAGCACGCGGTAGGAATCGCCACTGTAGCAGCAGCATCATAGCGAGCTTCCGATGGCGCAATTGTCCGACGATTGCTTTGCATTTTCTGGCCCGCTATTGCCGCTTGCCGATATGGAGCGGCTGATCGCGGAACGCATCGTCCCGGTCGGCGACATCGAGACATTGTCCTTGCGCAATGCGCGCGGCCGCGTCACCGCCGCCGATGTGATGGCGCCGGTCGATCTGCCGCCGTTCGATAATTCCGCGGTCGACGGCTATGCCGTGCGCCACGCCAATCTTTCCGCCGACGCCGACACCCGGCTTACTGTTGCCGGCCGGCTGCAAGCCGGCGCGCGCGCCGAGATGACGCTGGTGCCCGGACAGGCGATCCGCATTTTCACCGGCGCGGCGATGCCGGCTGGCGCCGATACCGTGTTCATGCAGGAAGACGTGACGCTTGACGGCGCCGATGTCATCGTGCCGAAAGGTCTTGGCGTTGGCGCCAATCGCCGGCTCGCCGGCGAGGATGTGCCAGCCGGCCGGCTGGTGCTGCCGGCGGGCACGGTGCTGGAAGCGCAGCACATTGCGCTGCTGGCCGCGCTCGGCCTGACCGAGATCGCGGTGCGGCGGCGGCTCAAGGTGGCGATCTTCTCGACCGGCGACGAGGTGGTCGAGCCCGGCAGCACGCGCGGCGCCGCCGCGATCTATGACGCCAATCGTTATCTGTTGAGCGCGCTGCTGGAGCGGCTTGGCGCGGTGGTCACCGATCTCGGCATTCTCGCCGACGAGCCGGCCGAACTGGCGCGCGCATTGGCCAAGGCTGCGGCCTGGCACGATCTCGTCATCACTTCCGGCGGCGTCTCCACCGGCGAGGCCGATCATGTGCGCGGCGCGGTCGAGCGCATCGGCTCGCTGGTGTTCTGGCGCGTCGCCATCAAGCCGGGCCGGCCGGTGGCGATGGGCGTGATCCGTGCCGCCCCGCGCAAGGATCGCGCGGCGCATGCGGGCGCTGCCTTCGTCGGCCTGCCGGGTAATCCGGTGGCGGTGTTCGTTACCTTCGTGCGCGTGGTCAAGCCGCTGCTGCTGCGGCTCGGCGGCGCGTTGCCGCAACGCCTGATGCCGCTGCCGGTGCGCGCCGCCTTCGCCTACAAGAAGAAGAAAGACCGCCGCGAATATGTCCGCGTCGCGTTGCGCGTTGCTGCCGATGGCGAGATCGAGGCGGTGAAGCATCCGCAGGACGGCGCCGGCATTCTGACGTCGCTGACCGAAACCGATGGGCTGTTGGAATTTTCCGAGGACGTCACGACGATCTCGCCCGGCGACCGCGTCGGGTGTTTGTCGTATGCGGCGTTGATGGGATGAATCATCCGCCCGCCGATCCCTTCGC
>JAQSCR010000295.1 GCA_029945495.1 Pseudolabrys sp.
CGCACAAATGCAATAGTCTCTCCATAGCGCTGGTCCAAAATATCCGTCAGGTCAGAACCAAGCCGGCTCCTTTCCAAAACCTCCCGGACCGTCCGGAATCATTGTCGTAACTATTTGATTACTATAGCCTTTTCCGTCGACCGCCATGGCTCGCGGCACCGCTAAAATTTAATGTTGGATACAGGGAACCCAATATCGTCGACGGTATTCTCAAGATTACGAGGCTTTCGGGGGCTTTAGATGCAACGCACGACTGGCTCTGCCGCCAAGGGTTCCACGACCCGGGCGGCTGTGAACGGCATACCTGCGTCCAATGAAACCGGGGATATTTCCCCGGTCTTGATCGAACTTCTCTCCGCCCTGCAGGCGGTGCGGAACGGCGATTTTTCCGTTCGCATGTCCGGCGACAGCATCGGCATCGAAGGCAAGATCGCCGATACCTTCAACGACATTATCGCCTCCAATCAGCGCATATCCGAACAGCTCGAGCGCGTCGGCGAAGTCGTCGGCCGCGAAGGCAAGACCAAACAGCGCGTCAAGTTCGGCGTCACCAGTGGCGCTTGGGTGGGCATGGAAAATTCCATCAACACCCTGATCGACGATCTGGTCTGGCCGACGACCGAGGTGACCCGCGCCATCACCGCGGTCGCGCAAGGCGACCTGATCAAGACGGTGCCCCTCGACGTCGAGGGCCGACCGCTGAAGGGCGAATTTCTGCGCTCCGCCACGATCGTCAACACGATGATCAAGCAGCTGAGCGTGTTCACCTCCGAAGTGACGCGCGTGGCCCGCGAAGTCGGCACAGAAGGCAAGCTCGGCGGTCAGGCCCAGGTGCCGGAAGTGACCGGCGTCTGGAAGGACCTGACCGAGAGCGTCAACTCGATGGCCAGCAACCTCACGGCGCAGGTTCGTAACCTCGCTGAGGTCACGATCGCAGTCGCCAACGGCGATCTTTCCAAGAAGATCACCGTCGACGTGCGTGGCGAAATCCTTCAGCTGAAGGAAGCCATCAACACGATGGTCGATCAGCTCCGCTCCTTCGCTTCCGAAGTGACGCGCGTCGCCCGCGAGGTCGGCACCGATGGCAAACTCGGCGGCCAGGCCATCGTCCCCGGCGTTGCCGGCACTTGGAAGGACTTGACCGACAACGTCAACTCGATGGCCAGCAACCTCACCGGCCAGGTGCGCAACATCGCGCAGGTGACGACCGCCGTGGCGCGCGGCGATTTGTCGCGCAAGATCACGGTGGACGTCCGCGGCGAAATTCTCGAACTGAAAGACACCATCAATACGATGGTGGACCAACTCAATTCGTTCGCCTCGGAAGTCACGCGCGTGGCGCGCGAGGTCGGCACCGAAGGAAAGCTCGGCGGCCAGGCCGAAGTGCCGGGCGTCGCCGGCACCTGGAAGGATTTGACCGACAACGTTAACTTCATGGCCTCGAACCTGACGAACCAGGTCCGCAATATCGCCGACGTGGCAACCGCCATCGCCGGCGGCGACGTGTCCAAGAAAATAACGGTGAACGTCAGCGGTGAAATCCTGCAACTGAAGGAAACCATCAACACGATGGTCGACCAGCTCAACGCCTTCGCCGGCGAAGTGACGCGCGTCGCCCGCGAAGTCGGCACCGAAGGACGGCTCGGTGGTCAGGCCAACGTGCTCGGCGTCGCCGGCACCTGGAAAGACTTGACCGACAGCGTCAATTCGATGGCGAGCAACCTCACCGCGCAGGTCCGCAACATCGCCGAGGTGTCGACCGCCATCGCCAGCGGCGACTTGTCCAAGAAGATCACCGTCGACGTGCGCGGCGAAATTCTCGAACTCAAGGACACCATCAACACGATGGTGGACCAATTGAACGCCTTCGCCTCGGAAGTGACGCGCGTCGCCCGCGAAGTCGGCACCGAAGGCAAGCTCGGCGGCCAGGCCGGCGTGCCCGGCGTCGCCGGCACGTGGAAGGACTTGACCGACAACGTCAACTTCATGGCCTCGAACCTCACGGCGCAGGTCCGCAACATTGCCGAAGTGGCAACCGCCATCGCCAGCGGCGACCTGTCGAAGAAGATCACCGTCGACGTGCGCGGCGAAATTCTGCTGTTGAAGGACACGCTCAACACCATGGTCGAGCAGCTACGCTCGTTCGCCGGTGAAGTGACGCGCGTCGCCCGCGAAGTCGGCACCGACGGGCGTCTCGGCGGCCAGGCCGTCGTGCCCGGCGTTGGCGGTACGTGGAAGGACTTGACCGACAACGTCAACCTGCTCGCCGGCAACCTGACCACGCAAGTTCGCAACATCGCCGAAGTGACAACCGCTGTCGCGCGCGGCGATTTGTCGCGCAAAATTACCGTCGACGTGAAAGGCGAAATCCTCGAGCTGAAGAACACCATCAATACGATGGTGGACCAACTGAACGCCTTCGCCTCGGAAGTGACGCGCGTCGCCCGCGAAGTCGGCACCGAAGG
>JAQSCR010000296.1:0-911 GCA_029945495.1 Pseudolabrys sp.
AGCGTCAGCAATGGCGGCGGCGCTTCGGCGGGCGCCACGGCATCGCAGAGTTTCGCGCCGCGCTTTGAAGCATCGCGCGGTTCGCCGCGGTCGTCGGCGCAGACTTCGCCGCGGCCTTCCGATGAACCGGTGGCGCAACTAGGCCACGCTGAAGCAGCCGAACCGACGTTGTCGCTCGGCTCGTTTCAAGAGCTGATCGCGCTGGTGGCCGAGAAGCGCGACATCAACACCAAAATGGCGCTGGAACGCGACGTCCGCCTGGTGCGTTTCGAGGACGGCCAGATCGAGATCGCGCTGCAGCCGAGCGCGCCGAAGACATTCGTGCACGACCTGCAACGCAAGCTCGCCGCCTGGACCGGCAAGCGCTGGATCGTGGTGGTGTCGAAGGAGCAGGGCGCGCCGACCATGCGCGCGCAAGCCGACGCCCGCCAGGCCGAGGTCGAGCGCGACGTGCAAAGCGATCCGCTGGTGCAGGCAGTGCTCAGCCGCTTTCCCGGCGCCAAGGTGGTGGCGGTGACGCAGAATGCGCCCGATGCTGGCGAGGTGCCGGCGGCAGCGCCGAGCGATGACGAAGATGAGGATTAGCGATGGCTGATTTCATGGGCATGATGAAGCAGGCGGCGCAACTGCAATCCAAGATGCAGGCGCTGCAGGCCGAACTCGACACCATTACAGTCGAAGGCGCTGCCGGCGGCGGCATGGTGACGGTCACGCTCACCGCCAAAGGCGATCTCAAGGGCGTGCGCATCGACGAGTCGCTGATCAAGCCCGGTGAAAAGGAAATCATTGAGGACCTCATCGTCGCCGCCCATGCCGATGCGCGCCGCAAGGCCGAAGGCGTGATGGCGGAAAAGATGAAGGCGGTCACCGGCGGCCTGCCGCTGCCGCCGGGGCTGCTGGGGTAAGCGCTT
>JAQSCR010000296.1:921-2452 GCA_029945495.1 Pseudolabrys sp.
GCCACCGTCGTCGCCGGACCGGAAATCGAACGTCTCATCCAGTTGCTGGCCAAGCTGCCGGGCCTCGGGCCGCGCTCGGCTCGGCGCGCGGCATTGCATCTGATCAAGAAGCGCGAACTCTTGATGGCGCCACTCACCGCCGCGCTGCAGACCGCCATCGACAAGATCGTCGTCTGCAAGACCTGCGGCAATATCGACACGCACGACCCGTGCACGGTCTGCACTGATCTCAGGCGCGACCAGTCGATCCTGGTGGTGGTGGCGGACGTCGCCGATCTGTGGGCGCTGGAGCGCGCCAGCGCCGTCAACGGCCGTTATCACGTGCTCGGCGGCACGCTGTCGCCGCTCGATGGCGTCGGCCCCAGTGATCTGTCGATCGACGCGCTGATTGCCCGCGCGCATGAGCCGCAGGTCAAGGAGTTGATCCTGGCGCTCAATGCGACAGTCGACGGCCAAACCACCGCGCACTACATCACCGAGCTGCTGCAGGACGCCAATGTGAAGGTGACGCGGCTGGCGCATGGCGTGCCGGTCGGCGGCGAACTGGATTATCTCGACGAGGGCACTTTGTCGGCGGCGATGAAGCAGCGGACGTTGTTCTAGCTCACGCTCGCGCTTTATTTGCTCGCATGAATCCGGTCGCGAAACTCGCTCGGCGACAGGCCGGTGGCCAGCGCGAAGGTGCGGCTGAAATAGGCCGGATCGTTGAAACCCAGCGCATAGCCGATCGTTGCGATCGATAGATTGGTATAGACGAGATTACGCCGCGCCTCGCGCACGACGCGGTCGCGGATCATCTGCGACGCCGGGCAGCCGAACGCCTCCCGCGTCACCCGGCTGAGATGGGTCGGCGTCACCTTGAGCGCCTCGGCGTAGCGCGCGACCGGCCAGTGTTCGAGGAAGTGCTCGTCCAGCATCGTCTCGAACTTCTTGACGAGGCCGGCGCCCATTGTCCGGCTCGCGCGCGTGTTTTTTGACGCCAGCGCCCGGGCGACCAGCCCGAGCAGCGTCGCCGACAGCGCCTTGAGGATATGGGCGCGGGCAAAATTGCGGCCGCCATACTCAGTGAAGATCTCGGTCATCAGCCGCCGCATCTCCGGCGTGCCGCGCAGCACCGTCGCCTCGGACAAGACCTGGTCGAGCCCCTCGGACGGCGTCAGCACCTCATCCAGAATCTCGGCCGGGAACGTCACCACCCAGCCTTGCGTGCCCGGCGTGAAACCGAAGCCGTGCACCTGGCCGGTTGGCACATTGATCACCGTCATCTGCCGCAGCCGGTGCTCGCGGCCTTCCAGCGTTGCCCGGCCGCCGCCGCGGGCGATCAGCAGCACCTGGTGCAGGCGGGCATGGCGGTGCGGCGCGAACTCCCAGTCATGCATCACCGAGCGGGCCGCGATGGTCTCGCAATGGACCACGTCGGGCAGGTCGCACACCTCGCCGAAGAGGTTGTAGGATTGGATCACTGGCTTGAGCGGCGTCCGCGGCATGTTCGATTTGTACAAGACAAAGTGCGCTTGATCCATTCCCAGCG
>JAQSCR010000297.1 GCA_029945495.1 Pseudolabrys sp.
GATGGCGCTGCCGGCCTGGCAGCAATGGGTGGCGGCCGGTATCAAGGAGCCTTGGCTGTTCGCCGATGACGAAGTCGATTGGCCGCAGACCCACAATTTGTCCTGACCGAACGGAACCGAGCGCATGTCCCTGACCCTGATCATCGGTAACAAGAATTACTCCTCCTGGTCGCTGCGGCCGTGGATCGCGATGAAGGCCGCCGGCATCCCGTTCGAGGAAGTGGTGATCCCGCTTTATCGGCCGGGCAGCGCCGAGCAGATTCTGAAGTATTCGCCGGCCGGCAAGGTGCCGATCCTGATTGACGGCGGCGATACCGTGTGGGAATCGCTGGCCATCCTCGAGCGTCTCGCCGAACGCTTTCCGCAAGCCGGGCTGTGGCCGGCGGACGCGCGCGCCCGCAGTTTCGCCCGCGCGGCGGCGTCCGAGATGCATGGCGGTTTCCAGCCGCTGCGCCAGCACTGCACAATGAATCTGTGGCTGCCGCCGAAGCCGCGGCCGATGCCGCCCGAAGTGCTGGCCAACATGGCGCGCATCGAAAACCTGTGGGCCGATTGCCGCGCCCGCTTCGGTAAAGGCGGGCCGTTTCTCTTTGGCGCCTTCGGCAATGCGGACGCCATGTATGCGCCGGTGGTGGCGCGCTTCCATAATTACGGCCTGCCGGTGGGCGCACAAACGCGCGCCTATATGGACGCGGTAATGGCGCTGCCGGCCTGGCGCGAATGGTACGACGCCGCGATGAAGGAAACCTGGGTGATGCAGCACAACGAGCCGGACTGGCCGCTGGTGCGCGGGGTCTAGGCAATCGCCTTCATCACGGCCGCGCGACCGAATTTGTCATTTGGGGATTGCGCAAAAGCGAAAACCCGGCGCGCGGGCGCCGGGTTTTGCATTGATACACGGCGATCGAAAGGTCAGTTCTTGGCCGCTTCCTTGATCGTGTCCTTGATGCCGCCAACGGTGTTCTGCACCTTGCCGGCAACCTGCTGAGCCTTGCCTTCGGTCTCGAGCTTGCTGTCGCCGGTCGCCTTGCCGGCGACTTCCTTTACCTTGCCCTTGGCCTGCTCGAAGCTGCCCTGAATGCGATCTTTGTTCATGGTGTTTTTCCTCTTTGTCGCGTGCGTGTGTGAATCTCATCGGGATAACGCGTTAGCAGCGCGAACGTTCCCGCAGGCGGCGCGGGAAATGCTCCCGCGCCGCCGTGCCGATGTTGCCGCTGGGGTGTTTGCGGCGATTACGCGTCGAGGATCGCGACGATTTCGTGCGTGCCCGGATCGAGAATGACGATCTGATCGCCGACCAGGATGTAATCGTAGCCGCGCCATTCCGGATAGATGACGACGACTTCGCGCGGCAGCGGATAGTAGTGCACGCTCGGCGGCACGCGCGTACCGACATTGATCGAGATATTGAGCTTGGCCGGCTCGATCTTCTGCACCTTCTGCTGACGGATCACCATGGTGATCTTCGAGCGCTGCTCGGTCGACAGCTTCGCCGCGCCGGCCGCACCCTGTCCGGTGGTCGTAGCGGCCGCGCCCTTCATTTCGGCCTTGCCCGACGGGGTCTCGGTCTTGCCAGCAGCGGGCGGGTTGGCCTGGGCGTGCGCGGGATCGGCGGTGCCCTTCATCTCCGTCTTGCCGGCCTGGCCTTTGGTTTCCGCGCCCTTGTGTTCGCCGGGCTTCACGGCCGGCGCGGTCTTTTCAGCTGGCGCATTCTGCTGCGCCGCGGGAGCGGGTTGTGCGGGGTCCTTATCCTTCGTGGGGGCTTGCGCGGAAGCGGCGCCGGCGCCGAGCAACACCAAAGCGGCGGCGGGCGAGAGTAATTGCGTCCTGTTCATTGCAGTCTCCTGTGCATACCACCCCGGTCATTGATGCATGGGAGGAACGTTGGCACGCCGTCTCCGTTCCGAAAAAAATTACAATTCGGATCCGGAACCGGAATTTGTTGAGCGGAATTTGTTGCCGTTGCGACGATTGTCAGCGCGAAACCGCCGCGGTGACGACGATCTCCACCAGATGCGGCGGTTCGAGATCGACACCGAGGCAGGCGCGCATCGGCGGGTTGGCGCGGTCGACCCATTCGTCCCACGCTTTGTTCATCTCTTCCTTGCGCGCAATGTCGGCGATGTAGACGATCGCCGACAGGATGCGGCTCTTGTCGCTGCTGGCCATCGCCAGACTCTCGTCGATGCGCCTGAGCGCATTCACGGTCTGCTGATAGATGCCGGGCGGCGCCGGATCGGGCGCGACCGCGACGGTCAGCACCAGGCCATCATGGACGACGGCGCGGCTGCGGGTCCGCGTCAGGCCGGGAAAACGAGTAATCATTGAAAGCTCCTGTTGTCTCAGTGCCAGCCTAGCCCAGCCGGCGCGGCGTTTCCTTCCCCGTTGCGGCGCGCCATAGTGGGCCTGTGTGAAAGAATCGGCAGGAGGCCCCAGGT
>JAQSCR010000298.1 GCA_029945495.1 Pseudolabrys sp.
TTTTGGTAGTAGACTTTTCAAATCGTTGGCAAGGCCGTTGGGCGTCAACGAGTGAGAGATACGATTGTTCGCCCGGCATTGCGAGCGGCACGTATTTCCCGTCCCGAACACTCTATCAGTCTGCGGACGAATATCGTCCGATCTGATGCGATTCGCGGAGGGCGCTTTGAAAAGAATTATTCAAGCCAACATCGACCGTTTCAAGCAATTGCTTGAAACCACAACTGAACCGACGAAGCGCGCTATGATAATTCGTCTGTGCGCCGAGGAGGAGGAAAAGCTCAAGCTAAAACCTGAGGTTAAAAAAACATCCTTTTAAATGTTAGCTTCTCTCGGCCCATTTACGCCAATGCGTCGGCCCAATGTCCACGGGCATTTTCGTAGAAGGATTTATCCAAACACCCCCGCTCCTGCGGACAGGGAATACCAACGCGTGAATGTTTCCTTTTTTGTCTATCACGCAGACCTCCAAGTCCGTGTCGGACGGCGCAATGGAGACAGGCAACCATTTGTCGGGTAACCGATGAATATCTGCCATTTTTATAATATAGCTTGCAGCTTGGGCGTCTTGCTTGATCCAGCTCAAAATAGACCGGCTGTTGACGCCCACCACGCTGCTGCACTCTCGACTTTTCTGGCCTGACGCCTGTTTCCCTCTTGATCGAGGATTGACGGCGGCGTGTGTGCGAATGTTACCATTGGAGGTTTCCTAATGACGCAATCCATCACTGACAAGGCGGAGGTAGCGCTCGAATACCCTGACAAACTCTATGTCGGCACTTTTGAACGCTCTTCGCGATTTGAGGCGCATTTCGACCCGACCGGCGTCGCGCTGGTCTTGGAACACCCTGGGGCCGAAGACGTTCGCAAATCGATTCACCTGCACATCCACTTCGGACTGTTCACCGATATTCTGAAAGAGCTGGCTTCGACGGTCGCCCGAATTCCGAAAGATGACATCATGCACCGCGATCATCTCGCGCAAGCAGTTGCCGAGTTGCATGCAGCGCTAGCAAAAATGTAGCGCTCCATCATTGTATGCGGCATTTATCTGTCCAGGCGAGCCTGCGATTTCCGCATCAATCGCTATCATCCGTGCGGCAGGGCAGCGAATGTCTGCCACCCAATAACGACCAGAAGAGTCGTTGTTAAGCGGCGCGGGGTCCCGACGCCGATCGGCACGCTAAGCTGTTGTTTCACTTGGCAGCGGAGGGGGCACTCTTGGGCGCTTATTCACACCAGGCTTGACGACGACGGTATTTCCATAATCAAGTGCTGGTGCTATTTTCCAAGCCGGAATCGCGATCGGAAAATTCCACGGTGTAATCAGGCCAATGACGCCTAACGCTTCCCTTGTAATCTCCACATCGACGCCAGGGCGGACGGACGCCAGCTTCTCGCCCGCGATGCGCAGGCATTCACCAGCAAAGAAAGAAAAAATTTGGCCTGCGCGCGCCACCTCGCCCACGCCTTCTGGAAGAGTCTTTCCTTCTTCACGCGACAGCAACAGTCCAAGCTCGTCTTTGCGTGCCAATATTTCGTCGGATGCCTTCTTGAGTATATCGTAGCGGAACTGCGGCGTTGTCCGAGACCAAGCTGAAAAGGCCGCCGCCGCGGCAGCAACAGCTGCATCCGCCTGTGCCCGCGTACCGCGCGTCGCATTCCCGACTATTTCATCGGTATTCGAAGGATTGACGTCAGCGGACCGTTCGCCGTCCGATATCCACTCACCGTCAATCAAACTGTTGAACATGAGCATTGCCCGTTTCTCCATTGAGTCGCAATTCGCATTCCGCGAGGCGTGCCATACGGCAAATTGGCCGTTTTTATTTTTTCTGCCATTGATCACTTCTTGATTGGACCAAATCGAATTGTAGGACGTCTATTCAGTCTTCAGTTCAACCGTTTCCCGCTCGCGGCATCGAATAGGTGAACAAGCTTGGGATCTGGCTTGAGCTTGATCTTTTCGCCCGGCTTGAACTGATGGCGCTCGCGGAACACCGCGACGACTTCTTCGCCGCCGAGCTTGGCGAATACTTGGGTTTCCGAGCCGGTCGGTTCGATCACGACGATTTCCGCTTCCGCGCCGTCGGCGGCCATAGTGAAATGCTCTGGGCGGATGCCATAGACAGCGGCGATTCCGTCAGCGCTTTTTGGCGCTTTAGCTACCGGCAATTTGACGCCGTTTGGTCCCTCGAAGATAGCGCTGCCGTTGACCCGGACGGTACCCTTAAGGAAATTCATCGCTGGCGAACCGATGAAGCCAGCGACGAACTGGTTGGCCGGATTGTCATAAAGATCGAGCGGCGACCCGATCTGCTCGACGATACCGTCATGCATGACGACGATCTTGTCGGCCATGGTCATGGCTTCGATCTGATCGTGGGTGACATAGACCGTGGTCGTCCTCAGTCGCTGATGCAGTTCCTTGA
>JAQSCR010000299.1 GCA_029945495.1 Pseudolabrys sp.
GGGCCGGCCGACGCACAGTGGATGGGCGGCGCTGACCGGCAGGCCGCCGGCGAAGAAACCGGGAATATCCCTGGCCGTCATCGGCCCGAAGGCGATGCGTCCACCCGGCGTCTCGACCTCGATCATCGGCTCGAGCCAGAAGAGACCACGCGAGCCGGTACGGACAACATCGATGGCGAGGCCAAGGCTCTTGGCCTCGGCCACGATGGCGGCAGCCACGCGATCAGCGCCGACGGCACGCGCGGCGGCGTCACGGGGCACGAAGATCCGCGTCGTCATCGACCGGCCTCCCGCAGGATGTCGTCGAACGATGCGGGCGTCAGCCGCGCGATCGGCTCACCATCGAGCATGGCCGAGGGCGCGCAGGCGCAGAGGCCCAGACAGTACGTCGCCTCGACGGTGAGACGGCCGTCGGGTGTCGTGTCGCCCCATTCGACACCGAGCCGATCGAGGAACGTACGGGCGATGCGCTCACCGTCCATCGACTGGCAGGCCTCGGCGCGGCAGAGCTTCAGCACATGCTGGCCGGCCGGCTGCTCGCGAAAGTCGTGATAGAAGCTGACCACGCCATGGACCTCGGCGCGGGTAAGGTTGAGCGCGTCGGCCAGGAGGCGCACGGCGGCTGGCGGGACACACCCGAAGACGGCCTGAAGATCGTGCAGGATGGGCAGCATCGCCCCTTCCCGCCCGTCGTGCCGGCGAATGATGTCACTGGCCTCGGCTTCGTCCCACGCGGCTGCCTTGGGCAAGCTCTGTCTCCCTGTATTTGCGGGACAATCTGCCTGTCGCAGGCCTTGATCAATAAAGCTGTTGGGTGCTGCGATAGAACATATCTATCGTTGAAACCAATTTGGTCGGCATTGAGGCGATATAACGCCTAACATATTGATATTATGGGGGTTTTTATCTCAGCCTTTCGGCGAGCAATTTTGCCTCGGCGACCAGGGCGGCGGCCAACGGCTGCATGGGTTCACGGTCCGGGACGACCAGTCCGATGCTGTGGACGGCCTCCGGCTCGACGATCGGGATCGACCGCAGGTGCTCGGTCAGGCCCAAGGTGTCGGCGAGTTTCTCCGGCATCACGCTCGCCCAACGGCCCGTCCGCACATGCGAAAACAGGACGATCATCGAGTTCGATTCGAGCGTGGGATCGGGCACGCCACCGCCCGCGGCGCGCAGCAGCTGATCGATGATGCGCCTGTTCTGCATGTCCGGCGTCAGCAGGCAGAGCGGGATCTTGGCGACCTCGGCCCAGGTGACGCTGTCGCGATCGCCGAGCGGGCTCGTCTCCGAGGTGAGCAGGCGATACTGCTCGAGATAGAGCGGCACCGCGCGCACACGGCCAAGCGGTTCGTTGTCGATGTAGGTGAGGCCCGCATCGATCTCGAGATTCTCGAGCATCGACAGGATCTCGATCGAAGTCCGCGACAGCACGGTAAACGTCACGTTGGGATGCTTGGCGCGAAAGGGCGTGGTGAGCGCCGACACCATGGGAAGCACCGTCGGGATCGCGGCGACCTTCAGCCGTCCGACCAGGCCCTGCTTGAGGGCGCGCAGCTCCTGCCGCATCGCACGACTGTCGGCCACGATGCCGCGCGCCCACTCCAGCACGCGTTCGCCCTCGGCGGTGAAAGCAATGAAGCGCGAGCTGCGATGAACGAGAAGCACGCCCAGCGTCGCCTCGAGTTGCTTGATGCCTGCAGAAAAGGTCGGCTGCGTCACGCCGCACTGCTCGGCGGCCTTGCCGAAGTTCTTTTCCCGCGCCAGGGCGAGAAGGAATTCAAGTTTGTCGATCATGTGCCCACACGGGATACGAGCACCGGCGCTCGACCGGTTACAAAAACCATTGTAGGATTATTGCAAGAACTACCAAGAAAAGAACTCTGGGAAGGAACCATAACCATGATCGAGCTGCTTCGATTGCGTGCGCTTGTCGTCGTGGCCTCCGCCGCGATGGCGGCAGGCTTTGGTGCTGCTCCGGCACGTGCGTGGGAGCCCACACGTAACGTCGAATTCATCGTTCCTGCCGGCACCGGCGGTGGCGCCGACCAGATGGCGCGGATGATCCAGGGCATCATCGCCAAGCACAATCTGATGAAACAGACGATGGTGGTCATCAACAAGGCGGGCGGTGCCGGCGGCGAGGGCTTCCTCGACGTCAAGGGCGCGAAGGCCAACCCGAACAAGCTGGTCATCACGCTGTCGAACCTGTTCACCACGCCGCTGGCGACAGGCATTCCTTTCTCGTGGAAGGACATGACGCCGGTGGCGATGCTGGCGCTGGACGAGTTCGTGCTCTGGGTCAACGCCGACTCACCCTACAAGACGGTCCAGGAATACGTGGCGGCCATCAAGGCGGCGCCCGCCGGCCAGTTCAAAATGGGCGGCACCGGATCGAAGCAGGAGGACCAGATCATCAC
>JAQSCR010000300.1 GCA_029945495.1 Pseudolabrys sp.
CGCTTCGGATCGCCGGCCGAGCGAGCCCCCTGACGACAGGACGGGAGCATTATAGGCGGGTTTTTGGGCGTGCTTAGTTGAGCGGGGTCAGAAAGTCGGAAGCCCGGACGGGGCTTGGGATTGTCGCCGGGAATTAGGAGGGATAGGCCGCTGGATATTGCGGAGCGCCTGCCCTCTCTCATCACCGATGAGCAATTTGTCGGCGGTGAAGTTGAGATAGTTCCGGCTCGGCGCCAATTGCCCGGATTCTGATCGCTTCGAAAAAGAAATCCTCTAAAGTAAGTCCCTATTAGATTTAAGCAAGTACACCTCTTTGCCCAAGTGAACTTTCCGCTGATCTATGGACCATAGGTTTCCGTTGCGCTTCAGAAAATTTTCTTGACCCAATCGGCTCAGCTGTGGGGACATGCTTGTTCGTTCTATTCTCTGGCCAAACTCAGATTCTATTAGTTCAAGAATTTGAGCCGCTGTGAGCGCTTTCCCTGCATCGTGTATCACGGTGTAGGCCATCTGCTTCAGTGATCCGGGACGCCGTCGTCTTTCGCTCAGCGGCGAGTCTCGATCCTGAAATAGATCTACCGCGTTCAATACATCCAGCGCGCGGACAACTCGTTCGCGTTCGGCCTGCAAGCTCGCGATCTCCCGATCGATCTCGATCTGGCGCCGTCTAAGGGCGTTGATCGCAGGTGTCATAGCCTATCCTCCACGAGCCTATCATTGCGTGATTTGGTTAAGGAATCCACAGGAAACGGAGTTCGGACTCCGCAGAGACTTGTGTAGAGACTCCGGCTGTGCTCTTGTGGCTGCGGGCCTCTCGAATCGAGCTGCCTGCGCGCGCGGCGGTTCCGCGAGTAAATCTGGAGTCTGAGGATGGTGTCTAAGTCGCCGCCCAAGGGTCCGCACCGTTCGGCCACGACCGGGCAATACGTGACGACGCAAACCGCCGTCCGTAATCCCCGTGGCACGGTGTCGGAACCGCTGAAGCGGAAGTAGCCGCAAGGCTAGCGGGTTCAGCTGACTGGCGTGATGCGGTCTAGCTGAAACAGCAGGAGGGGAGGTCGGCCCAAGTTTGGACGACCAGGAACCGATCTCTCCCCTCCCCATCGCCAAGGCTCTCGCCCAGCGATGGCGACACTTTTATCGACGACCGAGTCGATATCAAGGCGTCGGTGTCTGCAGGTTCACGAGGGCTGTTCGTGCCTTTGTTTGAAAACCTGTGGAGAGCCTGTGTGTCGATTCATTCTCGTGAGTATCTGAACGGCGGCGATGTCGTCGTGGTGGACTGCACTCACCAATCCAATGTCCTCGTAATGGATGATGTGAATTTCAACGCTTATCGGCGTGGAAACTCGTCCCGGTATTACGGGGGCTTCTTTCAGAGGCTGCCCGCTCGCATTCCTGTGCCTTACTCGGGCAACTGGAATGTGGTCCTCGAAGCCCCCCGGGGGGCTCGGTACGGCATGAGCGTCGTCCGCTACTGACTTATCCACATAACGGACCGCTTGAACGGTCCAGAAAGAGACTCAAATGGCCGAGCGCCATGAAGTGACGTGCATTGTTCCCGACGGCAACGACCCCGATCGTCGGATCGACATGATCGGAGGGCGTATCGGAGCCGCCAATGGGGGTCCGTGGTCTCTGAAACTGGATGCCGCTATTACAGGCATCGAGAACGGGACGTGGTCTTTTTGGACGCAGGGTGGGGGCAAGGCCACCAACGTCATCATTGCTACCCGTCCGAACAGCCGAAAGTACCTCAAGACGGAGGCGGACGGGATCGAGCCGAATAACCTTCTGGCTCTGCCGAAATGTCCTTAGGCATGCGAACGCCGTTCGCATGACGAACCGGGTTCGTTGCAAACAAAAAGGGCGGGCCCTTTCGGACCCGCCCTCTCTGTAGCTAGCGTCTGAGTAGCGTGGACTAGAAGTCCATGCCGCCCATGCCGCCCATGCCGCCGCCCATGTCGGGGGCGCCGCCGCCACCCTTCTTGGGAGCGTCAGCCACGGCGGCTTCGGTGGTGATCAGGATCGAGGCGACCGAGGCCGCGTCGGTCAGGGCGGTGCGAACCACCTTGGCCGGATCGATCACGCCCATGGCGACCAGGTCGCCGTACTCTTCCGTCTGGGCGTTGAAGCCGAAGGTGGCGGAGCTGTTTTCCAGCACCTTGCCCACGACGATCGAGCCTTCGACGCCGGCGTTTTCCACGATCTGACGGATCGGGGCCTGGATGGCGCGACGGATGATGGCGATGCCGGCGGTCTGGTCGGCGTTGTCGCCGGTCAGGCCTTCGAGCGCCTTGGTCGCCTTCAGCAGGGCGATGCCGCCGCCGGGGACGATGCCTTCTTCAACCGCTGCACGCGTGGCGTTCAGGGCGTCGTCGACGCGGTCCTTCTTCTCTTTCACTT
>JAQSCR010000301.1:0-12664 GCA_029945495.1 Pseudolabrys sp.
TTGCGGGGAGGGTCGACCGCCAAGCGAAGCGGCGGCGGTCGGGGTGGGGGCGATGTCTTCGACCCCCACCCCGAACGCATTCGGTTCGCTCATACGTTCGACCCTCCCCACAAGGGGGAGGGATAAGAAAGAGTCCGCTGTTTGAAAATCTCAATCTGTCGCGCGCGCTCAGCCCTTCAGGCTCGCATACACCGCGCGGATGAAATTCTTCGCCGGGCCTTCGGCGCCGCCGACCTTGCCGTCGAGGTCGGCGTAAGGCTTGGCGGCGTAAACCTCGTCCAAGGTCTTGCCCTCGGCGATCAGCTTCATCATGCGGTCGCGCGTCGTCACCAGCAGCGTGTGATATTCGACCAGCCGCGCCTTGTTGGCGAGCGGGCCGTGGCCGGGCACGATCTTGGTCGCGTCGTTGGTCAGCGCGATGTAGCTCTCGACCGCGGCGATCGTGCCGTTGATGCTGCCGCCGCTGAGAAAATCGATGGTCGGATAGCGGCCGAGCGCGACGGTGTCGCCGGTCGACAGCACATTGGCGTCGGCGAAATAGGCGAAAGTGTCGCCGGCGGTGTGGGCGTTGGCCGGATGCTTCAAGAGCGCGCTGCGGCCTTTGACCTCCAGCGTCAGCGTGTCGGTGTAGGTCCTGGCCGGCAGACCGGCGCCGGAAACGGCCGGGACGGGCTGGCCGGTGGTGACGCTGACGCTGCCTTTGGCGAGAAGCTCGCGCTCGGTGACATGGCCGACAACGGTCGCGCCGTCGGCGGTGAAAGCGGCGTTGCCGCCAGTGTGGTCGCCATGATGATGGGTGTTGACGAGAAATTTGATCGGCTGCGGCGACACCGCGGCGATCGCCGCTTTGAGCTTGTCGTGCATCGGCGCGAACTGGCCATCGACCATGATGATGCCGTCGTCGCCGGCGGCGACCGTGACGTTGCCGCCCTGGCCCTCGAGCATATAGGTGCGGTTGCCGAGATCGGAGGTCTTGACCGTGATCTTCGACCAGTCGGGTCCGACCGGCGGCGTCGCGCCTTGCTGGGCGAAAGCGGGAGTCGCGAGACTGGCGGCGGCAATCAAGGCGAGCGTCAAGCGGCGCATGGCGTTTCTCCCGGGTGGTTTGTAGATAAACCGCGCAAGGCGGCGATTATTCCCGCAGCCGTCCGTGCAATTCACGCGTCAGCGCCAGCCTCCGCCGCCGTTCACATAGACCGTGTCGGCGGTCATATATTCGCAGGCATCCGAACACATGAACAGCACCAGCTCGCCGATTTCCTCCGCTTTGCCGAAGCGTTTCATCGGCACGTCGTTGAGCATCTGCTGCGCCTTTTCCGGCGACGTCGCCGCCGCCTCCTGGAACGCGGTGTCGACTGGCCCCGGCGAAATCGACAAAGCGCGGATGCCCTGCGTGGCGAATTCGCGCGCCACGCCCATGGTCATGGTCACCACCGCGCCCTTGGCGGACGCGTAATGCACGCCCGAGCCCGGTCCGCCGCGCCGGTGCGCCATCGAGCCGACATTGACGATGACGCCGAATTGCTTCTCCAGCATATGTGGCAGCACCGCTGCATGCCGTAGAAGGTGCCCTTGACGTTGAGGTCGTAGGTGCGCTCGAACAAATCGTCGTCGATGTCAAGGAATTTGGCGCGGCGCAGCGCTGCTCCCGCCGAATTGAACAGAAACTCGACGCTGCCGAATTCGCCGATGGCGAGCTCGATCATGTCGTTGACCGCCGCGCGCTTGGTGACGTCGATAGTCAGCGCCAGCGATTGGCCGCCGGCATTGCCGCCGATGGTGTTCTTTTGCGCGCTCACCAGCGCGGCGGTCTTGGCCGCGGCGGCCTCGTTGATGTCGGCGCACACGACGTTGGCGCCTTCGCGCGCGAAGATCAGCGCAGTGGCGCGGCCGATGCCGCTGCCGGCGCCGGTGATGACGATGGTCTTGCCGTGAAAGTAATCCGGCGTCTTCGGCATGGCAGTTTCCCCCTGTGCGCCGCGCATTCTGTCAAACCCGGCCGCGACCGGATAGGGTGCACTCCGGAAAATCCGATGGGAGATCTATGATGCCGACGCCGATCGAATATGCCGATGCCTCAGCCGCCGTGCGCGCGGTCTATGATGACATCAAGCAGTCCCGCAACGTGCCCGACGTCAATAATTTCTGGAAATATCTGGCGCACGATCCGGTGACGCTCAAGCGCACCTGGGAGAGCATCAAGGAGATCATGGCGCCGGGCGCGCTCGATCCTCTGACCAAGGAGATGGTCTATCTGGCGGTCTCGGTGACCAATGGCTGCGGCTATTGCATCGCCAGCCACAGCGCCGCGGCGCGCAAAGCCGGCATGACCGAGGCGATGTTCGGCGAACTGATGGCGGTGACTGGAATGGCCAACGAAACCAACCGGCTGGTCAACGGCTATCGCGTGCCGATCGATGCGGCGTATCAAACCTGAACGACAAGCCGCACCCGGCGCCAATATCTCATTGATGGCGGCGCCGGGAACTGGTTTTTGGCGGACCGCTTACTGCTGCGGCGCGCGGGCCGGTGGCGTTGATGGCGCCGCCGGGTTGGTCATCGGCGAACTCGCGCCGGAGCCGGTGGTGCTTGGCGGCGTTACGTTACGCACGGGCGCACCGCTGCCGGTTGTCGCCGGCGCCGAGCTGGTGGCCGGATTGTTGGCCGCGGTATTGGTCGGGCCGCTGTTCCAGCCGGCGACGACCGCGAAAGCAATCAGTGCCAAGACTGCGAGGCCCGCGAACCAGCCCCAAATGCCGCCACTGCTTTCGGTGCGCATCGAAGTGTTGGAGACGATGAGGGGATCCCGAATGAGGGGATCCTGGTTACGCGGATCGGTATAGCGCGGATCGGTCATGATCGTAGTCCTCCTTGCTGACGGGACACGGATAATGCGTCTCGATAGAAGGAAACCCGCGAACGCCGCGCTCGGTTCCGAACTTTGTTATATTTGCAGGCCAGCCATCCGGCACTTGCGCGGCCTTTTTGGCCTGCGCCGCTTTTTAACCTATATTGCCTTGGGTTCCGTCACGCGAACCGCGAGACGCCAGGCCAGCCAGAACACCAGGAAGAAACAGCCTAAGAAAACCGGCAGGCTGGAGGTAGGCGACCAATGTTCCACGCTGCGGCCGATGGCATAGGCGCCGAGGTCGCCGATCAAAACGAACACAATGTAGAACGCCATGATTTTCACGGTGGTGCCTCGCCCTTTGCCCTGAGAGCAAGCCTAGCACAGGCCGGCGCCCGGCGGCTATGCGGCCTGTCCACAAAGCGGGCCAAGACGGTGGGGGCCAAAACGGCGCCGGAAATGCTATAGCGCGGCTGGCCGCCGATTCCTCCATCCCCGTTCGGCAACCAAGACACGCAAGAGACACTTATGCGTCTGAGCAATTTGGCGATCGCTGCGGCACCGGTGCTGTTCGTGCTGCTGTGGAGCACCGGCTTCATCGGCGCGCGTTTCGGTCTGCCTTATATCGAACCGATGACGTTTCTGGCCGTGCGCATGGTGTTCGTCGTCCTCATCATCGGCGCCATCGCGGTCATCGGCGGCGCGCGGCTGCCGAGTCGGCTGGAGATCGGCCACAGCCTGATGGCCGGCCTGATGGTGCACGGGCTCTATCTCGGCGGCGTCTTCTTCGCCATCAGCCAGGGCGTGCCCGCCGGCGTCTCGGCGCTGATCCCCGGCCTGCAGCCGATCCTCACCTCGACCATCGCCAACCGCTTCATGGGCGAGACGGTGACGCGGCTGCAATGGCTCGGCCTCTGCCTCGGGCTGTTCGGCGTCGCGCTGGTGCTGCACGACCGCTCGCTGGTGATGTCGGGCTCGGTCGCCGGCTGGATCGGCAGCGTGGTGTCGCTGTTCGGCATCACCCTCGGCGCGCTCTACCAGAAACGCTATTGCGGCAAGATCGACTGGCGCGCCGGCAATACGGTGCAATATGCCGGCGCCGCCGTGCTGTTTGCCGTAGCGTCTTTTGCCTTCGAGACCCGCGTTATCCACTGGACCGGCGAACTGGTCTTCGCGCTGGCCTGGCTGGTGCTGGTGCTGTCGATCGCCGCGGTCGGGCTGATGTATTGGCTGATCCGCCGCTCGGCCGCGACCGGCTTTGCCAGCCTGTTCTATCTGGTGCCGGCTGTGACCGTGCTGGAAGCCTACCTCTTGTTCGGCGAGAAACTCGACGCGCTGTCGATCGCCGGCATGGTTGTCTGCGCGGTCGGCGTCATCTTGGTCAACCGCGGCGCCCGCGTCACACCCACGGCCGGCAACGCGGCGGCGTCGGTGACAGTCGAAAAATAGCGCCGTCTATTTCTTTGGACTCAGCACCAGCTGCGTCTGCGTCACCATCGCGCACAGTTTGCCGTCGCCGCGGGTGATGCGGGTCTGCCAGACCATGGTGGTGCGGCCGCGGTGCAGCGGGGTGCATTCGGCATAGGCGACGTCGCCGATCGGCACCGCGGCGAAGAAATTGGTCTTGCTCTCGATCGTGGTCGTGGACTGACCTTCCTTCAGATTGGCGGTGGTGGCGGTGCCGCCGAGATTGTCGGCCAGTGCCATGATGGCGCCGCCGTGCATGATATTGAAGCGGTTATTGAGGTCCTCCCGCACCGGCAGTTCGGCGCTGACGCGCTCCGGCGAGATGTGCGTGATCTTGATGCCGAGAAAATTGGCGAAGGCCGGCTGGATAAAGGCCGTCTCGTTAACGTCGCTCATGTCGGGTGCTCCGGGCAGGGCTCGCGTAAGGCGCGCAAAAGAAAAAAGGGCGCGGGTTTGAGGCCCGCGCCGTTAGCTCTATAGCAGAAAAAATCCGAAGTGTTTATTTCGGCTGCGGCACGACGCGCAGATAGGGCTTCACCGTCTTGTAGCCTTGCGGATAAAGCGTCTTGGCTTCATCGTTGCTGATCGCGCTGGAGAGGATGACGTCCTCGCCCTGTTTCCAGTCCGCTGGCGTCGCGACGCGATGCTTGGCGTTGAGCTGCAGCGAGTCGAGCACGCGTAGAATTTCCTGAAAGTTGCGGCCGACTGACATCGGATAGACCAGGATCAGCTTGATCTTCTTGTCCGGGCCGACGATGAAGACATTGCGCACGGTCTGGTTGTCGGCCGGCGTGCGGCCTTCCGAGGTGCCGGAGGTCGAGGCCGGCAGCATGCCATAGGCCTTGGAAATCTTCAGTTCGGTGTCGCCGATCATCGGATAGTTCGGCGCGAAGCCGGCCACGTCCTTGATGTCGATCGCCCACTTGGCGTGATTTTCCACCGGGTCGACCGACAGGCCGATGACCTTGGTGTTGCGCTTGTCGAATTCCGGCTTCAGCCGCGCCACGGCGCCCAGTTCGGTGGTGCAGACCGGGGTGAAATCCTTCGGGTGCGAGAACAGCAGGCCCCAGGAATTGCCCAGCCATTCATGAAAGCGAATTTTGCCTTCGGTGGTTTCCGCCTCGAAGTCCGGTGCGGTATCGCCAATCGCCAATGTCATGACAGTCTCCAATTCGAAAGCCGATTATGAGTGCACCTAATATAGGCGTCCCATCGGGAGGGGAATAGGGCCGCCGACAAAGAGTATAGATGGGGTGTCCGGGGCATTTGAGGGAGATCAAAAATTGCCAGCCGCGCTGTGCGACGAAAAGGATATGCTGGCGCGGCGCGCATCGGCCGCAATTCGAGGTCCAGATTGAGGCCCGGACGGCATCCGGCCGTGCCGTGACGGTCTTTCAGCGCATTCGTGGTGCTTGACGATGGACACCGTTCAACTTCTCTCCCGGCTCGCGGTCGCGCTCGGTATCGGGCTCTTGATCGGCCTCGAGCGCGGCTGGAAAACGCGTGAGGTCATGGCCGGGCGCCGCGCCGCCGGCGTGCGCACTTTTGCGCTCAGTGGCCTGCTCGGCGGCCTGGTCGCCGCGCTGGCGCAGGTGGCCGGCAGCGCGGTCGGCACGGGGCTCGTCATCGGTTTCGGCTTTGCCGTCTATGCGGCGGTGTTCGCGATATTCGAGCGTGACGCCGACCGGGCCGCCGGCAGCTATTCCGCCACCACCGTCATCGCCGGGTTGCTGACCTTTGTGCTCGGCGCCTTTGCGGTTGCCGGCGACATGCTGGCGGCGGCGGCGGCGACGGTCGCTGCCACCGGCATTCTCGCCGCGCGCGAGGAGGTGCATGGCTGGGTCGCGCGCATCACCTGGGCCGAATTGCGTTCGGCGTTAGTGCTGCTGGCGATGACCTTCATCATATTGCCGGTCGTACCCGACGCTACGATCGGTCCCGGCGGCGGCGTCAATCCGCGCGAGGTCTGGCTGATCGCCATTGTGCTCGCCGCGGTATCGTTCCTCGGTTACGGCGCGGTGAAAGTGTTCGGCGCCGCGCGCGGCGTGCTGCTGTCGGGGCTCGCCGGCGGTCTGGTGTCCTCGACCGCGGTGACGCTGACCAGTGCGCGGCGCGCCGCCGCCCATGAAGGCTCGCCGCTGCTGCTGACGGCGGGCGTGGCGGTAGCCTCGGCCGTTTCGTTCCTGCGCATCATCGCCATCGTTGCCGCCATGCAGCCGGCATTGCTGACCGTCATCGGACCGGTTCTGGTGCTGCCGACTTTGGTGGCGGCGCTCTATGCGGTGCACGCGATCTATTGGCGCGCCGCGGTCTCGACGGGCGAGCCACCACGCTCGTCGGACTTCGCCAATCCGTTCAGCTTCTGGCCGGTCGTCGGTTTCGCGGTGTTCCTCGGCGCTGTGATGATGCTCGGCCGCGTCATCGGCGACACGTTCGGCGCGCAGGGGGCGCTGCTCGGCGCGGCCGGCTTGGGTCTCGCCGACGTCGACGCGGTGACGATCTCGTTGGCGCGTCTGGTGCCGGCACCGCTCGACGCATTCGCCGCCAGCCTGGCGATCCTGGCGGCGGTGGCCAGCAACATGTTCAGCAAGCTGGTCATCGCCATCTTTATCGGCCGCGGCCGGTTCGCGGCCGAGTTGTCGGCGGTCACGGTGGCCTGCTGGATCGCCGGAGCAGGGGCGCTGTGGGGCGTGATGGCCTTTACGGCCGCGCCGATCGCGCATTGACTTTTCGCTGCAGTGCCGCAAAGTTCAAAACGAAGGTTCCGGGCGGGAAAATAGACACGTATGTTCAAGCGCATTCTGATTGCCAATCGCGGCGAAATCGCCTGCCGGATCATCAAGACCGCGCGCAAAATGGGTATCGAGACGGTCGCCGTCTATTCGGAGGCCGACAAGGACGCCCTGCATGTCGAAATGGCCGACAGCGCCATCCTGATCGGCCCCCCGGCGGCGGCCCAGAGCTACCTGATCATCGATAAGATCATCGACGCCTGCAAGCAAAGCGGCGCCGAGGCCGTCCACCCCGGCTACGGCTTCCTGTCCGAGCGTGAGGCCTTCCCGAAGGCGCTCCAAGCCAACGGCATCGTCTTCATCGGGCCGAACCCCAAAGCGATCGCCGCCATGGGCGACAAGATCGAATCCAAGAAGGCGGCGGCGGCGGCGAACGTCTCGACCGTGCCCGGCTATCTCGGCGTCATCGCCGACGAGAAAGAGGCGGTGATCATCGCCAACGAGATCGGCTATCCGGTCATGATCAAGGCCTCGGCCGGCGGCGGCGGCAAGGGCATGCGCATCGCCTGGTCGGAATCGGAAGTGGCCGAAGGCTTTACCCGCTCGAAATCGGAAGCGAAGTCGTCGTTCGGCGACGACCGCATGTTCATCGAGAAATTCATCACCGATCCGCGCCACATCGAAATCCAGTTGCTCGGCGACAAGCACGGCAACGTCATCTATCTGCACGAGCGCGAATGTTCGATCCAGCGCCGCAATCAGAAGGTGATCGAAGAAGCGCCGTCGCCGCTGCTCGACGCCGCGACGCGCAAGAAGATGGGCGAGCAGGCGGTCGCCTTGGCGCAGGCGGTCGGTTACGACTCGGCCGGCACGGTCGAATTCGTCGCCGGTCAGGACAAGAGCTTCTTCTTCCTCGAGATGAACACGCGCCTGCAGGTCGAGCATCCGGTGACCGAGCTGATCACCGGCATCGATCTGGTCGAGCAGATGATCCGCTCGGCCGCCGGCGAAAAGCTGTCGATCAAGCAGAGCGACGTGAAGCTCAACGGCTGGGCGGTCGAGAGCCGCGTCTACGCCGAAGACCCGTATCGCAATTTCCTGCCGTCGACCGGCCGGCTGACGCGCTATCGCCCGCCGGAAGAGCGCAGCGTCGACGGCGTCACCGTGCGCAACGATACCGGCGTTTATGAAGGCGGCGAGATTTCGCTGTTCTACGATCCGATGATCGCCAAGCTGGTGACGCATGCGCCGACGCGCGCCGAGGCGATTTCATCGCAGGGTGACGCGCTCGATGCTTTCGTCATCGACGGCATCCGCCACAACATTCCGTTCCTCTCGGCGCTGATGGCGCATCCGCGCTGGAAGTCGGGCAATCTGTCGACCGGCTTCATCGCCGAGGAATTCCCCGAAGGCTTTCACCCGATCGCGCCGGACGGCGAACGCGCCCAGGTGCTGGCCGCGGTCGCCGCGGCCATCGATCACGTGCTGGGCGAGCGCAAGCGCAACATCTCCGGCCAGTTGACCGGTCGCAGCGTCACGCGCGACAGCCAGCGCGCGGTCTGGCTCGGCGACAAGGAATACCGCCTCGAAGTGAAGCGCGACAACGGCAGCATCGCCGTGCACTTTGCGGACGAGAGCAAGGCCCGCCATCTGGCCTCAGTGTGGGCGCCGGGCGATCCGTTGTGGAGCGGCACCATCGGCGGCCAGCCGGTGGCGGTGCAGGTGCGCACTCTGCCGAACGGCTTTTCGCTGTCGTTTCGCGGCGTCGAGACCAAGGCTTACGTCTACACCGAGCGCGAGGCCGCCTATGCGCGGCTGATGCCGGTTAAGGTCAAGGCCGACACCGGCAAATTCGTGCTGTGCCCAATGCCGGGCCTGGTTGTCTCGGTCGCGGTCAAGGAAGGCCAGGAGGTCAAGGCCGGCGAGACCGTGGCCGTGGTCGAAGCAATGAAAATGGAAAACGTGCTGCGCGCCGAAGTCGACGGCACGGTCAAGAAGATCAACGCCAAGCCGGGCGACAGCCTGGCGGTCGACGCGGTGATTCTCGAATTCGCTTGAGATCGCGCGTTGCGGCTCGCGCGATATTTACTAAGCCGATTTCATGACTCTCTACTTCGCCTATGGCTCGAATATGCACCGCGCCGCCATGCAGGCGCGCTGCCCGGGCGCGCGCGCCCTCGGCCCGGCGCGGCTCGACAGTCATCGGTTCTTTATCGGGGTCGACGGCTGGGGCTCGGTCAAGCCGTCGCCGGGCGAGACCGTGCATGGCGTGCTGTGGCGGCTGACGCCGCGCGATCTCGCCGCGCTACATTCCTACGAACTGCTGCACAAGGGGTTATACGGCGTGCGCTATCTGCCGGTCCGCATGGGTCGTGAATTGGGCGCGCGGAAGGCGCTGGCGATGCTCTATGTGCTGCGCCGGCGCCATCCCGGCCGGCCGAAACCGGGTTATGCCGAACTATGCGCTGCCGCCGCGCGCAGTTGGGAACTACCGGAGCGTTACGTGCGCTCGGTGGCACGCTGGTCGACGTCGCGCTGGACCGGCAGCCGCGCCATCGACGGCGGAGAACTCATATGAACGGCGATGCGGTTATCATCGTTCGCGTCGTCATCCGCGGTCGCGTGCAGGGCGTCGGCTATCGTGCCTTCGTCGCCCGCGAGGCCGGACGGCACCAACTGGAAGGCTGGGTGCGCAATTGCCGCGACGGCAGCGTCGAGGCGGTGTTCAAAGGCGAGGCGGCGGTGATCGACGACATGATCGCGGCCTGCAAGCGCGGACCGTTCGCCGCCCGCGTCGATGCGGTCGATCAAAGCCCCGGCATCGAGTCCGATTTGCGGGCGCGCGTGCCGGGCGAGGAATTCTCGGTGCTGCCGATGTTCTGACCGGCCTCGGTCGCGCCGAATAATTCTTCGAACGCGCCGCGCAGCGCCATATCGACATCAGTCATCGCCGCGGGAATGCCGAGATCGACCAGGCTGGTGACGCCGTAACGTTTGATGCTGACGCCGCACGGCACGATGCCGTCGAAGTGGGAGAGGTCCGGCTCCACATTGATGGCGATGCCGTGCAGCGTCACCCACTTCTTCACGCGGATGCCGAGCGCGGCGATCTTGTCTTCGTATCCTTCTCCCTTGTCCGGCCGCTTCACCCAGACGCCGATGCGGTCCTCACGGCGCTCGCCGCGTACGTTGAAGGCGGCGAGCGTCCGGATGATCCATTCCTCCAGCGTGGCGACGAAGCGGCGCAGGTCGGGACCGCGGCGCCGCAGATCGATCATTACATAACCGACGCGCTGGCCCGGCCCGTGATAGGTCATCTGGCCGCCGCGCCCGCTCTCGAACACCGGGAAGCGAACGTCCAGCACGTCGGCCGGGTTCGCGCTGGTCCCGGCGGTGTAAAGCGGCGGATGCTCGACCAGCCAGACCATCTCGGGCGCTTCACCTCGGGCGATGGCCTCGACGCGCGCCTCCATGAAGGCGACGGCGTCCTCATAGGCTACGGCCGAATCGCTGACGCGCCATTCGACCGCCGCCATTCCGGCGGCCGCGGGCATCCCTAAATCCAGTGCATCGCGCATGTTAATCACTCATTAACCATACCATGGTGACCTTAGGCGTGCCCCCACTTAAGCAGGGCATGCGAGGGAAGTTGGTCACGTGGGCACATTCGACAAGGTTTCAATCGACATCACCGTGGTGTTGGGCACCACCTATATGCCGATCCATCAGGTGCTGCGGCTCGGCCGCGGCGCCATCATCGAACTCGACGCCGGCGAGGACGATGCCGTCAGTATCCTGGCCAACAACCTGCCGGTGGCCAAGGGCACCGTCGTGGTCAATGGTAACCGCATCGCGGTCGAGGTCGGCGAACTGCTGCCGCGCCCGCCCGATATGCGCTAGACGCCGTTTTTCGCCCCCGCACCCTCACTATTTAGACCCGGCGTGGGGCCAAAACCGCCCCCGAGGCGTAACGGCTTGATGCGCCGGCAAAATTCCGCGCGATCCGGGCCGGGAGAACGCCCCCTGGCCCTTGTCCCTGCTAACCCTATTTGTTACACGATCCGCCGTTAGAGGGCGCGGCTACCGACGCGTCCTTATCTCTCGTACTGTGCGGCCGTGGCGGAATTGGTAGACGCACTGCCTTGAGGTGGCAGCGGAGCAATCCGTGGAAGTTCGAGTCTTCTCGGCCGCACCAGTACGATTTCAGCGATCCATTTGAAACGATTGCTTGAAGGGGCCTCAAAAGGCCCGCCCGCAGCGATTCCCATAAGCGGGACTAGAGCTTTGCCGCGCCCTGTGCCCCTATTTTTTTGCCCCCCTGTGGACAGCGTGGACACTGGCCACCCAGCGGCTCCCGGGGCCGAAACCCAAGTAAAATTAAAAAGGTAGCCGGAGATTCGGCTGCTCACGAAAAAGCCGGAGCCCCGACCAAGGAAACTCCGGCTCGTTCGTGTCCCTCAACGTGTGGATGCCAAGAGACGATTGTCACTTTCCAGAGTCGGAGGGGCCTCGTCAACTGACAGCCAACTCAAGGAAAGTATGATGCGAAAAACTTCTCTGACCTTCGATGAAGCGGTTGACGTTTGGCTTCGTCATTGGAGCGGCCAGTATCAGCATGCCATTGCTGCGGACTACGGAATCAACCCGGGCCGCGTCAACGAAGTGCTGAAGGAACGGACGCATATCGGAAGTAGGTTAGTTGCAGCCTCCAAGAGGTCTGCCTAAAACTGGAAACGGGCGGCGCAAATGCCACCCGTTTTTTACGCAGGTGGACAGTAACGTGAGGGCGCTAAAATGCGCCGCCCCGTCACGCCGCCTCAATGCGGATCGGCTTGGCGCCTTCGTACAGCACCGCGCGGCCGAATTCGTACAGCCGGTCCAGCCCCGAGGTCAGCGTGATGAAGTGGTTGCCGGCGAGCTGGCCGACCTTGCTGGCGAAATGCACGGCGCCGTGCGCCAGCAGCGAGTGAGCGGCCGGCGGTGCGCTCAGGTCTTCCGGGCCGTTACCGGTGCCGTGCAATCAGGCCCTGCAATTCGTCCGTCAAAATCCCGTCGGCCTTGAACAGTTCGTCCAGGATCGAAAAATGGTGGTGGCCGGGCAGAATTCGCAGTTTGACCGGCAGGCCGAGTTTATCGGCCGCCTCGGCATAGGCGGCGGACTGCCGCCGCAGCTCGATCAGCTCATCGCCGCCAACCGTGAGGCATTGCGGTGCGGAGCCGGGGCGCAGCAGGTTTAACGGGCTGTATTTTTCGATTTCGTCGCGGTCGAGCCGGAGCGGATCGTTGATGTAGCTCAGCGCAATCGGTTCAAGGTCGAAGATGCCGCTGACGATCAGCGCGCCGCGCACGTTTGGCCAGAGGCTGGCGACGGCGGCCAGATGTCCGCCGGCCGACCAGCCGCCGACATAAATTCGGTCCGGATCGAAACCGAAGCGGCCGGCGTGGCGGCCGAAATAGTCCAGCGCTTGTTGCACCTCAACGACGATGTCCGACAAGCGCGCCGCCGGCGCCAGCGTATAGCCGAGCACGGCGACGTCGATGCCGTGGGCGCGCGGGCCTTTCGACACGAAGGAGAAGATCTCCTTGGCGTTGCGTTGCCAATAGCCGCCATGAATGA
>JAQSCR010000301.1:12674-33729 GCA_029945495.1 Pseudolabrys sp.
AAACAGCGGTGCGCCTCGCACGCCGCAGGGGAAATAGTCGAAACGGGCGCGTTCCTGCTCGCCGTAGGGAACGTCGAGTTGCGCGCCGGGAATCGCGCGCGAGGCGCCGCTACGGACGCGCCATTCGGCGAGCCATTCGCCGCTGTCGGCAACCGCGGCGCTGTTATTATAGGCGGCATCGAGCGCGGCGCGATCCATGCCGCGATAGATCGGGGCGGCGCGGGCCGCCGGCTGCGTCGTATCGGTCACGGTCAAGAGTCCGCGGTGGCGACGACCGGCCGGTCGCTGGTGACGTGGCGGGTCAGCCGGCGCGTCACGTCGCGGCGCAGCGCGTTGAATTCCGGCGACGACACGTCGCGCGGGCGGGGCAGGTCGACCTTGATCTGGCAGTCGATGCGGCCGGGTCCGGCGCTCATCACCACCACCTGATCGGCGAGCAGCACCGCTTCCTCGACCGAATGGGTGACGAAGATCACGGTCAGCTTGGTGGTTTTCCAGATCTCGATCAGCTCTTCCTGCAGTTTGCTGCGGGTGAGCGCGTCGAGCGCGCCGAATGGTTCATCCATCAACAGGATGTCGGTGTCATTGGCGAGCACGCGCGCGATGGCGACCCGCTGTTTCATGCCGCCCGACAGTTGGTGCGGAAAACGGTCGGCGAATGCAGTAAGCCCGACCATGTTGAGAAAGCGTTCGGTCTCCCTGACCACGGTCGGCGTCGGCACGCCGCGTTGGCGCGGCCCGAAACTGATGTTGTCGCGCACCGTCAGCCATGGGAACAAAGCGTAGTCCTGAAACACCATGCCGCGGTCGGGGCCGGGGCGATCGACCTCGGTGCCGTAGACCGTGACCGAGCCGCGCGTCGACTTCTCAAAGCCGGCGATGATCCGCAGCAGCGTCGACTTTCCGCAGCCGGACGCGCCGAGCAGGCAGATGAATTCGCCTTTGTTGATCGTGATATTGACGCCGCGCAGCGCCTCGACCGTGCCGTTGGCGGCGGCGAATTCCTTGTGCAATCCGGCGATGCGCAGGATCGGCGGCGCTGCCGTTGATCGGGTGGTTGGGGTATCAAGCATTGTGCTGCGGGCTCCACCGGAGGAAATAATTGCTGAGCGAAAGCAGGATGCGGTCGGATAGATAGCCGGTGATGCCGATGACGATCATGCCGGTAATGACCAGGTCGGTGCGCGACAGGGTGCGGCCGTCCATGATGACGGCTCCCAAGCCTTCCGGCACGCCGGTCATTTCGCCGACCACGATCAGGATCCAGGCAAAGGCAGCGCCCAGTCGCAAGCCGTTGAAGATGCTGGGCAGCGACGCCGGCAACACCACGGCGCGAAACATTTGCGAGCCGCTGCAGCCGAGCATTTCGGCGGCTTCGAACAGGCGGGCATCGACCGATTTGACCCCGAATACGGTGTTCAACAGGATCGGATAGAACGCGCCGAGAAAGACCAGGAAAATCGCCGACTTCGGACCGAGTCCGAAAAAGATCATCGACAATGGCAGCCAAGCCGTCACCGGCACAGGCCGCAACAAAGAGAGCATCGGGTCGAGCATGGCGCGCAGCAACGGTATGCGGCCGAGCATCAATCCGAGCGGAATGCCGGTCGCGGCCGCTAAAAAGAAACCGCCATAGACGCGCTGCACCGACTTCCAGAAATGAATCGGCAGGCTGGCGCTGTAGGCGTCGTCGTATATGCCGCCGAAGGCGAAGTCCCACATCATGATGGCGACGCCGGACGGCGGCGGGATGAGCCGGGTGCCGGTCCAACGCACCATGACGTCCCACAGCAACAACAGCGCCAACGGCACCACCGATGCGAGCGCCGCGGCCTTCGCGCGTTGCTGCCATATGCTGGTGGACGCGTTGGTCGTGGCTGTTGGCGTCGTGCCGGTAGCCGGGCCGCTGGCCGGCGCGGCTACCTCGGTTTGTACGCTCATTCTCGCCTCAGGATGCTGCGATGGCTTTCACGAAACTCGGATCGATGAAGGTCTTGTAGTCCGGCAACTGGCGGATCTGCTGCTTCGCCAGCATCTGGGAACCGTAATAACGCGCCTGGGTCATAAACTTGTCGTCGATGTTCCAGGTCAGTTCGACGTTCGGCGCGGCTTTGTCGATCGATGCCTTGGGCTGGCCGAGCTTCTTCATCGCCATTTCGACGAAGGCCTCGCGATCGCCCATCGCGTATTCGGTCGCCTTGCGGTGCATCAGGAGGAACGTCTTGATGAAGTCCGGCTCCTTTTCGATCAGTTCGCGGCGCGTGGTCAGCACCATGTTGAGCGAACCGGTCGGCGTCGAATAGGGATATTCGACGATCTTGCCGACGCCTTTCGCCAGGCTGATGCCGGCCGCGGGCTCGGCGCCGACATAGGCGTCGATATCGCCGCGCTCGAGCGCCGGCGCCATGTCGGAGAACGAGACGCGGACCGGCGTAATGTCCTTGATGGTCATGCCTTCGGCCGACAGGCGGTCGAGGATCACGACCTCCTGGGTCGAGCCCGGCCAGATCGCGACCTTCTTGCCCTTGAGGTCTTTGATCGAGTTGATGTTCGAGTTGATGCCGGCGACCACCGCCATGCCGCGGTTACAGGCGGCGCCAACCACCACGACCGGCTCGCCATTGGCCCCGCCAAGGGTGGCCGCGGCCAGACCGTAAATGCCGAAATCGACAGAGCCGGTGACCACGGCGTTTTTGCCGTCGGTCGGGCTTTCGAACGGGATGACTTGCACATTGAAGCCGGCCGGCGCGAATTTCTCGTAGAAATAGGGAGTGATGCCGTGAATGAGCTTCAGCGTTCCGACCTTGATGGTACGGTCGGCGGCGAAGGCGGTCAGGCCGGTGGTGGAAAGCGCCGCGGCGGAAGCCGCTAGACGCAGAAAGCCTCGGCGTGAAGTGGGGTACATTGAGATTCCTCTGTGCGGCGTGTCCGGCAGAGATCATTCTATGTGCAGTGCAATATTTTACAAAATTTATTGTTTAAATCGGAACGATAAGCTGCTCTTATACTCCGGCCATGCTCGCACCCCTCGATCTTCGCCTGTTGCAGGCTTTTATTGTCCTGGTCCAGACCGGCAGTTTCTCGGAAACCTCGCGCCGGCTGGCCCTGACGCAGCCGGCCGTCAGCCTGCAACTGCGCCGCCTTGAAGAGGTAACCGGGGCGCCGTTGTTTACGAAAGTCGGCCGCAAACTGGTGCTGACCGATCATGGCGAGGTGGTGCTCGGCTACGCGCGCACGATCATGGGTCTGCAGGATGAATTACGCGCACGGCTGGCAGCGCCCAAGCTCGATGGCCAGGTCATCCTCGGCACGCCCGATCTCTATGCCGCTTATCTGCTGCCGGCGATTTTATCCGATTTCCGCCGCGCCTATCCGAACGTGAATGTCGAACTGCGCTGCGCGCTCTCGAGCAAACTGAAGAGCGCGGTCGAGCACGATGAAATCGATCTGGCGATGGTAACCGGCATGCCGGCATTCCGGAACGGCGAACTGGTCGCTCAGGAGGAACTGGTCTGGGTGACGGCGGAGACCAGCACTGTGCATGGCGAAAATCCGGTGCCGCTCGCCATGCTGCCGCCGGGCAATATTTTTCGCGACTTCGGCCTGGCCGCGCTCGAACGGATCGGGCGCACCTGGCGCCTGGCCTGCGTCAGCGAAAGCATTGGCGGATTACAGGCGGCGGTTTTTGCCGGCATCGCCGTCAGCGTGGTCGGCAGAAGTTCGATATTGCCGGGCATGCGCGAACTGGGACGCAGCGACAGCTTTCCCACGTTGCCGAAAGTCGACCTGGTTCTGTTCCGCGCCGCCCGCCGTACCAACCCGGCTGCCGAAGCGATGGCCGAGTTTATCGTGCGCCACTTTGCCAATTCGCCGTTAGCGCCGGCATCGCGCGTGGTGCAGACCCAGGCCGGCAGCGGCTCGCACGTGTGACGGCGTCGCGCTTACACCGCCTCAATGCGGATCGGCTTGGCGCCTTCGTACAGCACCGCGCGGCCGAATTCGTACAGCCGGTCCATCCCCGACGTCAGCGTGATGAAGTGATTGCCGGCGAGCTGGCCGAGCTTGCTGGAAAAATGCACCGCGCCATAGGCCAGCAGAATTTCGGTTTCGCTGATCCCGCCCGGATAGACGATCATCTGCCCCGGGTGCGGATAGCTGGTGTGGTTCTCGTAAGTCAGGCCGAGGTCGAGCTCGCCGAGCGGCACCCAGACGCCTTCGCCGCTCCAGCGCACATGGATGACCTTCTGCTCATAGGGCAGCAGCTTCCTGAAGATGGCGCAGGTCTTCGGCGCTAGTGCGGTCTCGAGCCGGGCATCGAACACGAAAGATCCGGCGGTAATGCGAAGTTTGTCCATCGTGGCTCCTGAACCCTCTTGGATCTGAAATCAGTGCGCCCGGCGCGGCGAATGCTGCACCGGCGCGCGCGCCCTGACAATTGCCGGCGTCAATTCTGCCGCGGGATGAACAGCGAGCTGAAACTGAACACGTCGGCGGTCTGCGTCTTGCTCTTCTTCTTTTCGAGCGCGGCGGCCAGCCGGGCACTCAGTCTGGCGCTATGCCGTTTTGGCTGGGCGGCGGCGTGCTCGGTCGTGTTTTCCGCTGTCTTCGCCGGCGCCAGACGCGGCCAGCCGCTGCGTTCGGCAACCATGGTGGCCGGACGCTCGGGCACCGTTTCCGGACGCTTACCGGCCGGCACCGCGTGCACGATTTTGTAGCCCTTGGCCTTGAGTTCCTTGAGCAACATCGGCAGCGCCATAGCGGTGGCCGGGTGAATGTCGTGCAGCAGCAGCACGCCGCGATGGCCGTGCGCCTCGATGCGGCTCATCGCCTTGCGCACGATCTGCGACGGCGTGATGCCGCGGTGCCAGTCGTCGGCGACTTCGTCGGCGCTCCACACCGAGAGATGTTGCGAGGCGAGATAGCTTTCCGCCTGGTTCGAGCGGGCAAGGCCGGGAATTCGGAAAAACGGCGCCACCGCGCGCGCATCGCCGACCGCGTTCTGCACCGAGGCGATGCCGCCGTTCACTTCGCTGGTGATGCGCGCCAGGCCCAGGTCGCCGAGGCTGAACGGATGGTGCTGGCTATGCGTGCCGATCGAATGGCCGGCATTGTAGATCTTGCGCACCGTGTCGGGATAGGCGCGGGCCATCGTGCCGACCATGAAATAGGTCGCCTTCACGCATTCCGACGCCAGCGTCGCAAGGATGCGGTTGGAGTAGGGCGGCAGCGGGCCGTCGTCGAAGGTGAGGACCACTTCGTGGTCGTTGAGCGGCAGGGTTGCCCGGTACTGCATGGTGCCGATGCGCGGCAGGGCAGAGGTCTCGACCGTCAGGGTGCGGCTGGTGCCCAGCGCATCGGGATTGCCCGGACAGGACGTTTTCGCGGCCACCGCCAAAGGCGGCTCCGGCACAACGACCATTGACGGTTCCGCCACGGCGGAAAAGGAAAACGCTGCCAGCCCACAGGCCAGCACAATGCGACGCAACGAATACCCGGACATTAGCCCCAGTCCCCCGACGAAATCGCGCGGCGATCTTGCCGCGCCTGCTGACCCACCCCCTTAAGGCGACACAGCGCACGCTAGCGGTTCGTTTCTTAACCGAAAATTAACTATCGCGACTGTCCACAGGCTTGTTTCGGAAAGGATTTTTCCGATCTGTGACAAAAATGGAACTGGACGGGGGGAGTGGGCTAGGGCCGGCAGTCCGTTGACCGCGGTTCAGCCGGCCGCGACGACGTGGACGATGCGGTAGCCGCGCGTCTTCAAAGCCCGCAGCAGGGCCGGCAGCATGGCGGCGGTCTGCGCCTTGGTGTCGTGCAGCAGCACGATGCCGCGCCCGACCTGGGCGATGCGGCCAAGCAGCAGCTGCAGCTCCGCCTCCGGCGTCATTGGCAGCCAGTCGCTGGCCCAGACATCGGCGCCGAACACGACGATGCCGCGGGCCTGCATCCGGTCGAGCAGCGGCTGGCTCGAGGCAAAACCTGGAAAGCGGAAGAACGGCGTGGTCGGCTCGCTCCGCGATTGGCCATAGGCCGCCAGTTCGTCACGGGCGATGCCGCGATTGATCTCGGCCTCGGCCTTGTCCAGCGGCAGGTGGTCGAGCAGCGGATGCGAATAGGTGTGATGGCCCAGCGTATGGCCTTCCGCCAAAGCCCGCCGGGCGAGCTGCGGATGCGCGTCGACATTGCGGCCGAGCAGGAAGAAGGTGGCGCGGACGCATTCCGCCTTCAGCGCGTTGAGCACCTTCGGCGTGGTCGTCGGCCAGGGGCCGTCGTCGAAGGTCAGCACCAGTTCCTTGTCGCGCAGCGGCAAGGTGTCGGGGAAGTGCTTGCGGCCGACCCGGGGGGTAGTGGCGGCATCGACCTTCAGCACCCGTTCGGTGCCGAGCGCATTGTCGTTGCCCGGACACGGCTGCGCCGATGCGGCCGAAGGAAGAAGGCCGGCGATCAGCGCGAAGACGAAAAGTCGAATCATGACGATGCCCAGGCCGCGACCATTGACCGCAACCGTGACGGTCGGCAAGGGCGCTTTATAGATGCGGTTAAGCGGCTTGTTTCCGCGATTAATATTTGCCTCGGTGCAAGCGGCGAGCGTACAAGCGCCATCTAATCGCAACGCCGTTGCCCGGGGCCCGGCATGACCGAGCAGATAATCGACCGCCCGCCGCTGCGCGACGAAGATGGTGCGATCCGCGCCGACTTTGTCGCCGAGGCCGCGCGCGCCATCGAAGCCGTCGATGTCCCGGCCCTGCGGGTCCTGGTCGACGACCTGCATGAATCCGATCTCGGCGCGCTTCTTGAGGCGCTCGATCCCGACGACCGGCCGCGGCTGGTCGAACTGCTCGGCATCGACTTCGACTTCACCGCGCTGACTGAAGTCGACGACACGGTGCGCGAGGAAATCCTCGACGAACTGGAGCCGCAGACGGTCGCCGAAGGTGTCCGCGACATCGATTCCGACGACGCCGTTACCATTCTCGAGGACATGCCGCGCGAGGACCGCACGGAAATCCTCGACCGTCTGCCGGCGGCCGAGCGCATCGCGCTCACCCGCAGCCTCGATTACCCGGAGGATTCCGCCGGCCGGCGGATGCAGACCGAACTCATCGCGGTGGCGCCGGACTGGAATGTCGGCCGCGCCATCGACTATATGCGCGAGACCGCCGAGCTGCCGGAACAGTTCTACGAAATTTACGTGGTGAACGCGGACATGCTCTTTCTCGGCGCGGTGCCGCTCGACCGGCTGCTGCGCAGCCAGCGTCCGGTGTCGATTTCGGAGCTGATGGACGCCGAGCGGCGGCGCGTTCGCGCCGATGAAGACCAGGAAAGCGTAGCGCGGCTGTTCCAGCGCTACGACATGGTGGCGGCGCCGGTGGTCGATGTAGACGAGCGCCTGGTCGGCGTCATCACCTTCGACGACGTTGCCGACGTCATCGTCGAGGAGGCGGAAGAAGACATCAAGGCGCTCGGCGGTGTCACCGCCGACGAAGAACTGTCGGACACGGTCTGGACCATCGCGCGCGGCCGCTTCAACTGGCTTCTGGTCAATCTCGCCACCGCGTTTTTGGCCTCGTCGGTGCTGGGCGCCTTCGAGGGCGAATTGCAGAAGATGGTGGCGCTGGCGGTGCTGGCGCCGATCGTGGCGAGCCAGGGTGGCAACGCCACCACCCAGACCATGACCATCGCGGTGCGCGCGCTCGCCACTCAGGAGTTGAGCGACGCCAATGCCCGCCGCGTCATCATCCGTGAGCTGATGGTCGGCCTGCTCAACGGTCTCGCTTTCGCCGTCATCACCGGCGCCGCCGCCTATGCCTGGTTTCAGGTGCCCGGCCTCGGCCTGGTGATCGGGCTGGCCATGATCTGCAACCTGGTCGCCGCCGCGGCCGGCGGCATCCTCATTCCGCTCGGCCTGCATCGGCTGAATATCGACCCTGCGGTGGCCTCCAGCCCCTTCGTGACTACGGTTACCGATGTCGTCGGCTTTTTCTCGTTTCTGTCGATCGCCTCGCTGTGGTTCGGGCTGCGCTAACGTATTGAACTACAGCCATAAGCCTGTGTTATTGGACGCTTGGCTGCGGTAATTGTTACGCTTCGTTCACCTTCTTTGCTGACCCGGCATTAAGGCTACATCCCTATCCCTAGAGGCTGGGAACCGCAGTGTATCGCGGGGGAGTAGCGAGTGTTCGGCGACGTTGGAATCGAGAAAGCCCGGCCTGCCCCGGGGCGCCGGCTGCTGGCTTTGGCGCGCGGGGTCTTTGGCAAGGGCCTGCAGTCCGATCCGAAGGTGTCGCGCGCGAAGGCGCGCCGCAAATTCTCGGCGTCGAGGCTGATCGTCCTTTTGGCGCTCGTGGCCATGGGCGCCACTTTGATCAGCGCCGGCGTCGGCTACGGTCTGGCGCAGCAAAGCGACGAGCGGATGTGGTCGGAGCAACGCGGTGCATTGCGCAATGCCATCGCCGAATTCCGCGCCATGTTCGGCCAGACCAGCGAGATCGATCCGCGCTTCGTGCGCATGGTCGAGCAAAGCGCGCGCCTGCAAGATCTCAAATTCGAAGCCGAGCCGGCCTATAGCGAACGCGAGATGCAGCCGGTGCTGGATGCGCAGGGCCGCATCGCCGGCTTCTTCACCTGGGAGAAATCCAGGCCGATGACCACGGCGATGAACCGGCTGATGCCGTTCATTGCCGGGCTTGCCATCGCGCTGATCGGCTTTGCCGGATTTTCGCTGGCGCAGTTGCGCCGCGCCGGCCGCGATCTGGCCGCCAGCGAGGAACAGGCCCGCCGCGCCGCCGACGAGGACAAGCTGACCGGTCTGCCCAACCACGCCAAGACGCTCGAACTGCTCGACCTGTTCCTGGCCGAACACGCAGGCCACGAGTCCACCACCTTCGCTCTGCTCGAACTCGACGGCATGGAAGACGTCACCGCCCATCTCGGCGTGCTCGGCAGCGACGAGCTGATCGTCGCGGTCGCCGAACGGCTGCGCGAGGCGGTGCCGCCGGAGGCCGTGGTCGGCCGCGTCGGCAGCGACGAATTCGCCGTGATGCTGATCGCCGACGACGGCGCCGATATCGAGGCGATGCTGCGCACCGTCCTCGACAGCGTCGCGCGCCCGCATTGGTTCGATACCGTGGTGCGGGTCAGTGCGCATGCCGGCTTCGCCCAGGCGCCGCGCCACGCCACCACCCGCGGCGAGCTGACGCGCCGGGCCGAACTGGCGCTGCGCGCCGCCGCCAAGAAGGGCCCCGGCAGCATCGTCGCCTTCGAGCTGGCGATCGACACCGTCTCGACCGATCAGAAATTCATCCACCGCGAATTGCCGCGCGCGCTCAGCGCCAACGAGCTGGAACTGCACTACCAGCCGATCATCGCCGCCCATGGCGGACGCATCGTCGGCGTCGAGGCGCTGCTGCGCTGGACCCATGCGACGCGCGGGCCGATCGGCCCGGCGATCTTCATTCCGGTCGCCGAGCAGATGGGGCTGATGGACACGCTCGGGGCTTTCGTGCTGCGCCGCGCGCTGCAGGAGGCCAAGCGCTGGCCCGACCTCTACATCGCGGTCAACCTCTCGCCGTTGCAGGTGCGCGACCGCACCATCGTCGATCTGGTGCGCTCGGCGCTTGCCGAAAGCGGCGTGGCGCCGTCGCGCCTGATGCTGGAAATCACCGAAGGCGTGTTGATCGACAATCCGGAAGAAATGGTCAAACGCATCGAGGACCTGCATGACCTCGGCGTGCGCGTGGCGCTCGACGATTTCGGCTCCGGCTATTCCAACCTCAGCTATCTGCAGCGCTTCCCGCTCGACAAGCTCAAGATCGACCGCAGCTTCGTGGTCGCGCTCGGCACCTCCGCCAATGGCGGCGTCATCATCCAGGCGATCGTGGCGCTCGGCCGCGCGCTCGGCCTGTCGGTGCTGGTCGAAGGCGTCGAGACCGAGCAGCAGCGCGTGTTGCTGCGGCTGGCCGGCTGCGACGAAATGCAGGGCTTCCTGTTCGCCAAGCCGGCGCCGGCTGCCACCATCGACCGGCTACTGACGCAGCAGAAGCAGAATTCCGGCGGCAAGGCCTTGCTGCCGCCGCCGGCGCTGACAGCCTGAGATTCAGGCGATAGAGTGCTCCGCTAAGAAGATCGCTTAAAGCGATATGATTACGGAGGCGGCGCGAATGATCCCCAATAGCTGGGCGGGCTTTAATTTCGGCCTCGGCGACGACATCGACATGTTGCGCCAGTCGGTCGGCGATTTCGCGCAGGATAAGATCGCGCCGCGCGCCGACGAGATCGACCGCAGCAATATATTTCCGCGCGACCTCTGGCCGCAGATGGGCACGCTTGGCCTGCACGGCATCACCGTCGACGAGGACTATGGCGGATCGGGCTTAGGCTATCTCGCCCATTGCGTGGCGATGGAGGAGGTGTCGCGGGCGTCGGCCTCGGTCGGCCTGTCCTACGGGGCGCATTCCAATCTCTGCGTCAACCAGATCAACCGCAACGGCACGCCCGAGCAGAAGCGCAAATATCTGCCCAAGCTGCTTTCCGGCGAGCATGTCGGCGCGCTGGCGATGTCGGAGCCGGGCGCCGGCTCCGATGTGGTGTCGATGGCGACCCGCGCCGACAAGGTCGGCGACCGCTACGTGCTTAACGGCTCGAAGATGTGGATCACCAACGGCCCGGTCGCCGACACGCTGGTGGTCTACGCCAAGACCGACCGCACCGCCGGCGCGCGCGGCATCACCGCGTTCATGATCGAGAAGGGGATGAAGGGTTTTGCGCCGGCGCAGAAGCTCGACAAGCTCGGCATGCGCGGCTCGGATACGTCGGAGCTGGTGTTCACCGATTGCGAAGTGCCGGAAGAGAATATCCTCGGCGTCGTCGGCAACGGCGTCAACGTGCTGATGTCTGGGCTCGACTTCGAGCGCGTCGTGCTGGCGGCGGGCCCGCTCGGCATCATGCAGGCCTGCCTCGACGTGGTGATCCCCTACGTTCACGACCGCAAGCAGTTCGGCCAGTCGATCGGCCGCTTCCAGCTGATCCAGGCCAAGCTCGCCGACATGTATGTCACTATGAACGCCGCCAAGGCCTATGTGTACGCGGTGGCGCGCGGCTGCGACGAGGGCAGGGTGACGCGCGAGGACGCCGCCGGCGCCATTCTCTATGCCGCCGAGCGCGCCACCTGGATGGCCCTGGAGGCGATCCAGTGCCTGGGCGGTAACGGCTATATCAACGACTTTCCGTGCGGCCGCCTGCTGCGCGATGCCAAGCTCTACGAGATCGGCGCCGGCACCTCGGAAATCCGCCGCATGCTGATCGGCCGCGAGATTTTCGAGAAGACGACGTAGAGCTTGACAGATTATCTAGTTCAAACTAGGTTACTATATAGTTCATTCTAGATAGGAGCATGGTATGCTTGATACCAACAAAATGGACCGTCTAACCAAAGGCTTGGAGACGAAATCGGAAAAGATGCGCGTTTTGGCCAAGGCCGGCTTTGCCAGGGCCGACATCGCGCGCTACCTTGATGTTAAGTATCAATTTGTCCGCAACGTGCTGGTACGCGAGGAAGATAAGCAAGTACCGGACGGTGTTGCGAGCGCCAGGGGGCCGGACGTCCCTAACAGAACGACGCTCGACGCCGATGGCTTCGTTAGAATTCCGCAACGAGCGATTGCCGCTTTGGGTTTGAAACCGGGCGAGACGCTGACGGTCACTGTCGACGACGGCGAAATTCGTCTCATGACAATCGCTACGGCGACGCGCAAGGTTCAGGCGCTCGTCCGGCAATATGTCCCGGAAGGCATCAGCCTTGTCGATGAATTGCTTGCAGAGCGTCGTCTTGAGGCTGCGCGTGAGAACGGTGAATGAGCGCCGTTCTGGATTCCTCGGCGCTTCTTGCCTATTTTATGAGTGAGCGCGGCGTTGATCTGGTGACAGCCGCACTCTCGACCGCTTCACTTTCGTCGGTCAATTACGCCGAGGTCGTCGGCAAGCTTATGGAACGCGGCCTGACATCCGACCAGGCGCGTATGCTGGTGGAGCGTACCGGTGTTAGTATCATCGCCTATGACGACGAGCAGGCGCTCCGTACGGGCGAACTGCGTTTAGTGACGAAAGAGTTTGGCCTATCTTTGGCTGATCGAGCATGTCTGGCGTTAGCGGAACGCGAGCGCGCGTTTGTTCTTACAGCAGATCGGCAGTGGGCGGCGCTTTCACTCGATATCGACATCCGCCTAATTCGCTGACCGCCCCCCATTAACTTTTCGCTTTCCCGAATCACCTAGGCCAGTGGCTGACCATGATGAGGAGAGCCATAGCCATGATGCGGGTGCGCTTGAAAGCCGATGGACGGATCGTCGAAATCATGCCCGACGGTCATGAACGGACCGTCGATCACAAGGACCCGGCCGCCTTTGTCCGCCATGTGCGGGCGCGCTGCGGCCTGACCCAGGCGGCCTTCGCCGACAAGATCGAAGTGCCGATCGAGACCGTGCGCAATTGGGAGCAGGGCAAGCGCAATCCGCGCGGGCCGGCCCGGGCGCTGCTCAAGCTGATCGACAGCGCGCCGGAAGCGGCCTTCGCGGCCCTAAGTGGGTCTCGACGCTAAGCGACAACCCGTTCCTGCGGGCGGTAGCGCGCGATCCGCATCAGCACGGCCATGGCCAGCAACGTGCCGAGATAGACGGCGAGCTGCAGCTGGGTCGGCCGCTCGGTATAGCCGATCAGCGTGTGCATCAGCTTGCCGAGGATGCTGCCGTCCGACAACAGCCATGACGTATCCCAGACCGTGCTGCCGAGCACTTCGGCAAAGCCGGCATTGTTGAGGAACTGCACCGAACTCGCCGCCATGCCGGCGGCCAACAGCGCGATCAGCCAGCCCGTCACCGAGAAAATGTAGCGCTGCGGGATCGCCAGCAGCCCGTAATAGGTCAGCGCGGTAAAGGCGGCGCCGGCGACGATGCCGAGCAGTCCGCCAAGCGCGATCGACATGCCGGACGTGCCCGACGCCAGAACGCCGTAGAGAAACAGCACCACTTCCGAGCCTTCGCGCAGCACCGCGACGCCGACGACGATGGCCAGCGCGGTCAGCGGCTTGGCGCCTTCGCTGACGGCGGTGCCGACATTGCGCATCTCGGCGGCGATCTCGCGGCCGTGCCGCGCCATCCAGGCGTTGTGCCACATCAGCATCACCACGGCCACGGCGAGCACGCTGGCGTTGAACAGTTCCTGACCGGAGCCCTCGAACGCCTGCGAGATCGCACCGGCAAACGCGGCGACCAATGTCGCGCCGAACACGCCGGCGCCGATGCCGATGCCGATCCAGCGGCCGCGGCCGGACACGCCGCGGGTCGCCGCCATCACGATGCCGACGATCAGGCCGGCTTCGATGACCTCACGAAAGACGATGATGAGCGCGCCGAGCATGTTTTATTCCACCAAGCCTTTTTTATTCAGTCGAGTCTGTTTTATTCAGCAATGACCACGCCCTTGGCGGTGGCTTCATGAAACTCGCCGACGAAGGGGTAGCGGCCGGGCTTGAGCGGCCCGATCCGCACGGTGCCCCTGGACTTGCCCGGAATGACCTTCTCGACCTTCAGGATGTTGCTCTCGAATTCCTCGGGCGTGGTGTCTTCGTTGACCACGGTGATGATGACCCGCGTATTGGCCGGCACCTTCAGCTCTGTCGGCGTGAACTTATGGTCCTTGATGGTGAGAACATAGTCGTCGGCGCGCGCGGCCGCCGGCGACAGGATCACCACGGCGGCGAGGGCAAAAAGAGCGAGAAACTGGCGCATAAGGCTTCCACTATTGATCGGTGCCGCTCACAAAACCATTATCGCGAGGCGATGCAAGTCCTTATTTTTACTCTCGAATTATTCCAATGTGAGAGCGCTTCTTAATAGCTTGAAGCATAAAGAGATGCGCCGTCTTGCGCTGGCGCAAATTCCTTGCGGTTTTTCAGCGCACCCCGGCGAAGGGCGGCCCCAAGCGGTTCCAAACCCGGCCCAAGTCCTGCCCAAGCCCGGCCTAAATCCGGATCTGGCCCGCCCGAGCAGGCCGGGTTGGCAGGGCTGCCGCAAGCGGGCATTCTCACGGTACCGCAAGACCGGCGGCCGGCCCGCATTCGCCCCCAGGAGACTCCGATGCAATACGTCGACGCCCACGGCGCCCATATCCCGCAGATCGGCATCGGCACGATGACCTTGACCGGGGATGCCGGGACGACGGCCATCAAGACCGCGCTTGAGGTCGGCTACCGCCACCTCGATACCGCCGCTCATTACGGCAACGAAAAGGAAAACGGCGAGGCGCTGCGGGCGTCCGGCGTCAGCCGCGCCGACGTGTTCATCACCACCAAAGTCCGGCCGACCGACGCCATGCCGGACGCCTTCGCCCGCGTCGTCGACCAGAGTCTCGCCAACCTGCAGCTGCCTTTTGTCGACCTGCTGTTGATCCACTGGCCGAGCAAGGAAGTGCCGCTGGCGCTCACCGTCGGCGCGCTGTGCAAGGCCAAGCGCGACGGCAAGACCAAGCATATCGGCGTGTCGAATTTCACCACCGCGCTCCTTGACGAAGCGTGGAAGGTCACGACCGAACCGTTGGTCTGCAATCAGATCGAATGCCACCCCTTCATCAACCAGGACAAGGTGATCGCCGCCAGCCAGGCGCGCGGCATGGCGGTGGTCGCCTATGTGCCGATCGCGCGCGGCAAGATCCCGGGCGACGAGGCGCTCGGCCGCATCGGCAAGGCGCACGGCAAGAGCGCGGCGCAGGTGTCGCTGCGCTATCTGGTCGAACGCGGCATGGTGCCGATCCCGCGTTCGACCAACCGCGAGCATCTCAAGGAAAACCTCGACGTGTTCGACTTCAAGCTGTCGGCGGCCGAGATGGCCGAACTGAAGGCGCTCAACGCCACCAATCTTCGCGTCGTCAACCCGCCGCACGCGCCGGTGTGGGACACTCCCTAACGAGCAAGCTATGCAGACTGTCGACGCCAAAGGCTTCAAGCTGCCGATCGTCGGCTTAGGCACCTGGCAACTGGCCGGGCGCGAATGCACGCGCCTGGTCGAGCAGGCGATCCGGCTCGGCTATCGTCACATCGACACCGCGCAGATGTACGGCAACGAAGCGGCGGTCGGCGAGGGTGTGCGCGCTTCCGGCAAGCGCGCCGAGGTCGTCGTCACCACCAAGGTGCAGCCGGAGCGGCTGGCGCCGCACGATCTCGAGCGCTCGGTCAAGGAAAGCCTGCACAAACTGCGGCTCGACGTCATCGATCTGCTGCTGATCCATTGGCCGAACCCGCGAGTGCCGCTGGCCGAGACCTTGGGCGCCATGGCCAAGGTGAAGCAGGAAGGCTATGTGCGGGCGCTCGGCGTGTCGAACTTCACCGTGGCGCTGCTCGATGAAGCCAGCAAGGCGATGAGCGAGCCTCTGGTGTGCAATCAGATCGAGTGCCATCCGTTTCTCGACCAGTCGAAGGTGATCGCGGCTTGCAAGAAACACGGCATGGCGGTGGTCGCCTATAGTCCGATCGCGCGCGGCAGCGCGCAGGGCGACGCGGTCCTGGAAAAGATCGGCCTGGCGCATGGCAAGAGCGCGGCGCAGGTCAGCCTGCGCTATCTGGTGCAGCGGGGCATCGTCGTCATCCCGCGCACCAGCAAGATGCAGCGGCTGGAGGAAAACCTGGCGCTGTTCGATTTTGCCCTGACCGAGGCCGAGATGCTGGAAATCCGCGCATTGTCGCAGCGCCAGGGCCGCATCGTCGACTGGTCATGGTCGCCGCAATGGGATTGAAACCAGCTCTGGCGGAAAGACATCCGTGACCATCGCCACCGACTCCGCACTCGTCCTGTTCTCCGGCGGGCAGGACTCCACCGTCGCGCTCGCTTGGGCGCTGGAGCGCTTCGCGCGCGTCGAAACCGTCGGCTTCGACTATGGCCAGCGCCATGTCGTCGAACTCGACGTGCGGCCGCGCCTGCGCGAGGAGATAATCGCCCTGAAGCCGGAATGGAAAGCGCGGCTCGGCGACGACCATCGCATCGCGATCGACGCGCTCGCCGCTATTTCCGACTCGGCGCTCACGTCCGAGACCGCGATCGCCTTCGCCGACAGCGGGCTGCCGAACACCTTCGTGCCGGCGCGCAACCTGATCTTCTTCACCTTCGCCGGGGCGCTGGCCTACCGGCGCGGCGCCCGCCACATCGTCGCCGGCATGTGCGAAACCGACTATTCCGGCTATCCCGATTGCCGCGACGACACGATCAAGGCGATGCAGGTGGCGCTGAGCCTCGGGCTCGACAGACGCGTTACCATCCATACGCCGCTGATGTGGATCGACAAGGCGGCGACTTTCCGGCTCGCCCGCGAAATTGCAGGGCAGGGCTTCCTCGATATCGTTGTCGAGGACACCCATACCTGTTACCTCGGCGACCGCGCGCACCGGCACCCTTGGGGCTACGGTTGCGGCGCGTGCCCGGCCTGCCAATTGCGGGCGCAGGGCTACGCTCAATTCATCGCCCAATAACGCCATACCGCACTTGAGATCGACAGACCCATGATGACCAACGACGCGCGCCGGAAGATCGAAGGCGGAATTTTCCTGGTCCTGTTCTGCCTCACCATCCCGGCGGCGAACTGGATGATCGGCCATGTCGGCACGTTCTGCGTTCCAAACGGCCCCTGTGTGCTGCCGGTGGCGCCCGGTCTGATGGCGCCGTCCGGCGTGCTGATGATCGGCGCGGCCCTGGTGCTGCGCGATCTGGTGCAGCGACGTCTTGGCGTCGAATACGGCCTTGCGGCCATTGTCGCCGGCGCCGCGTTGTCGGCCGGCCTGGCGCCGCCTTCGCTGGTGATCGCGTCGGCCACTGCCTTCCTGCTGTCGGAGGCCGCCGATTTCGCCGTCTATACGCCGCTGGCGCGGCGCCGGCTGGTGCTGGCGGTGCTGGCCTCCAGCACGATCGGGCTGGTGGTGGATTCGTTTGTCTTCCTGTGGTTGGCTTTCGGCTCGCTCGATTTCCTCGGCGGCCAGATTGTCGGCAAGGCGTGGATGGTGCTTCTGTCGGTCCCGCTGGTCGCTTATCTTCGCCGCCGCGATCTGCGGCTCGGTCTTAATCCCGCCTGATCTGAACTATTCGAGGACACTCCCCATGACCACCGCCATCGAAAAGCTGCAAAACATCACCACCGGCACCATCACCACGATACTGCTGAAGAAGGGCATCCGCCGCTCCTGGATGGCCGGCGCCATGCCGCTCGGTTTTTCCGGAAAGCGCGTGGTCGGCCCTGCCTTCACTTTGCGCTTCGTGCCGGTGCGCGAGGATCTGGCGACGCCGGCGAGCTGGTCGGCGCCGATCTCGACGCGCTCGGCCATCGAGGCGATGCCGGAAAACTGCGTCGTCGTCGCCGACGCGATGGGCGTCACCGGCGCCGGCATCTTCGGCGACATCCTGTGCATGCGCATGGTCAAGCGCGGCGTCACCGCGCTGATCACCGACGGCGTGATGCGCGACAAACACGGCGTCATCGCCACCGGCCTGCCGGTGTGGTGCGCCGGCATGGCGGCGCCGGCCTCGGTCAATCAACTGACCTTCGTCGGCTGGGAACAGCCGATCGGCTGCGGCGGCTGCGCCATCTTCCCCGGCGACATGATCGTCGCCGACGACGACGGCGCGGTGGTGATCCCGAAGGATCTGATCGACTTCGTCGCCGACGAGGGCGGTGAGCACGAACTCATGGAGAGCTGGCTGGTGCAGGAAGTGGAGAAGGGCGCCAAATTGCCCGGCCTCTATCCGCCGAATGAAGAGAACAAGAAGCGTTACGAAGACTGGAAGAAGTCGCGCTAGATTCATGACCGCGCCGGCATGACACGATCGGATTGCCATGTTCTTCATTCTCTCCAAGACTGTCGCCGTTTTATTGCGGCCTTCGATCCTGCTCTGCGTCATCGGCGTCATCGGTCTGGTGTTGATGGCGATGGGGGTCCGCTGGCGGCGCGTTGGGCGGACGCTGACGATTGCCAGCTTTGCGGCGCTGGTCGTGCTCGGCCTGTCGCCGCTGGGCAACGTGCTGACCCATGCGCTGGAGGCGCGGTTTCCAAAATGGGAGCCGGGCAGCGGCGCGCCCGACGGCATCGTCGTCCTGGGCGGCGCGCTCTCGCCGAAAATGTCGCGGCTGCGCGACGAGGCGGTGGTCAGCAACGATGCCGGCCGCATCCTCGCCATCGCCCGGCTGGCGCGCGCTTATCCGCAGGCCCGCATCGTCTATAGCGGCGGCGACGGCACGCTGCTCGCCAAGGACGGCGCCGAAGCCGACTATGTGCTGCCTTTGCTCGACACTTTCGGCATAGCCCGCGACCGCGTCGTGTTCGAGCCGCGTTCGCGCAACACGGCCGAGAACGCCGCCTTCAGCAAGGATCTCGTCAAGCCGAAGCCGGGCGAACGCTGGCTGCTGGTGACCTCGGCGCAGCATATGCCGCGCGCGATCGGTTGTTTCCGGCAGGCCGGATTTGCGGTCGAGGCCTATCCGACCGACTGGCACACCGAGTTGAGATACCGCTACCGGCCGAGCCTCGACATCGTCGGCAATTTGACGCGTCTGGATTCCGCCGCCGCCGAGTGGACCGGTCTCATGGCCTATTGGCTGACCGGAAAAACCTCGGCGTTTTTCCCGGCGCCCTGAGCGGTCGCCGCCGCGAATCGTTCGGCTCACGCGTGAAGATTGTGAAGCCATCGCGACAGCAGTACTATTTTCCACAAGAGGGCGATTCGTGCGCCCGGGTTCGCGTCAGCGTTCTCGTCGCACCATCCACGGCATTCCTCGATCGAGGAGATGCCAGCATCCATGGATGCCTGACTTAAAGGGGATTGCTCGTCATGCCTTACAACTTCTTGCCGTTCGACTCCACGCATTCCGATACCCCGGCGGCGTCGGAGGCGGTCGACACCGATGTCGGCCTGAACGCCAGCGTCGGCGAGCGCGTCATCACCGCGGTCGCCGTGACCTTGGCGATTTTATTCGTCTCGACGGTCGCGGTGCTGATGGGGATGGCGTAGCGCATGATCCCGAAAAGTGTGAAGCGGTTTTCGGATAAGATCATGCGCAAAAAAAGACAACCCTCAGGGTGTGACGCCGTCGAAGGCCTTGCGCGATTCGGATGAGAATTGCCGGCGCCACATCACGATGACGACGCCGGTCGTGCTCAGCGCCAGTTCGAGCGGGCCTAGAAACCAGCCGAGATAACCGAGCGCGAAGAAGAATGCGCGCTGGCCGCGATTGAAATGCAATCCGGCGTCGGCGCAGAGTCTTGAGGCGCGATGCGCGAAAGCCTGCGCCGCCGGCGTATCCTTTTCCGAAGAAGGCGGCGCCGCGCCGACCATGATGGCGAGATAGTTGAACAGCCGGTACGACCAGGCGAATTTGAAAAACGCATAGACGAAGATGACGGCGAGCCCGAGCACCTTCAGCTCCCACATTTCCGGCGTGGTCGGCACGCTGAACGGCAGCGCGGCGATCGCCACCAGGACCTGGTCGGCCGCGCGCATCAGCGTCAGCGTGCCGCCGATGGCGATCAGGCTGGTCGAGGCGAAGAAGGCGGTGCCGTTCTGGAGGGCGGCGGTCACCTGCGAATCGACGATGCGAATGTCGCGCGTCAGTAGCTCTTCCATCCAGCGGTCGCGATAGCCGTTCATCAGCGCGTTCAGGCCGGTCTTGCCCTTGGCGGTTTTTTCGATCACCAGCGAATAGACGATCCAGCAGCCTAGAAACCAGCCAAGCGTCAGCGTATCGGGCAGGGTGAAGGCGAGCATGATGTTTCGTCCCCGGACTTTGTCCTATCGTGCCCGCGCGCCGGGCTTTCGACAACCGTCATGATCGATGATCGGCGCGCTTGAGCCGCTGCCGGCGCTCTGCCACACTTGCCGCAAAGGAAAGACTCCATGCCCCAGACCATTACCCTCGGCTACAAAGAGATGTGCGAATTAGCCGAACGCGAGATCGAGACCTTACCGGTCGAGGAAGCGGTCAAGCTTTACGGCCGCGATGACGTCGTGCTGGTCGATATTCGCGACCCCCGCGAGTTGCAGCGCGAGGGCAAGGTGCCCGGCGCCTTCCATTGCCCGCGCGGCATGCTGGAATTCTGGATCGATCCGAACGGCTCCTATTTCAAGCCGGTGTTCGGCCAGGACAAAAAGTTCGTGTTCTTCTGCGCCGGTGGCATGCGTTCGGCTTTGGCCGCGCAGACCGCGCAGCGCATGGGGCTCAAGCCCGTCGCGCATATCCGCGGCGGCTTCGGCGCGTGGAAGAAGGCCGGCGGTCCGGTCGAAGAGCCGGAAGTCGCACCCGGCGAGGCAAAGAAGGCCTGACGGCTCAATCGATAAAGCCGGCTGCTGGGGCGCATTCGCAAAATTCATTTGCCGGCGCGGCGGCGCGCCCGCACTTTAATGCGGACCGACACAGGCGGGTGGAGGGAGGGCGGCCATGGCGAAAGCAGGAATGGCGTTGACGCTGATCATCGGCAACAAGAAATATTCGAGCTGGTCGCTGCGGCCGTGGATCGCCATGACGGTCGCCGGGATTGCGTTCGAGGAGCAGGTGGTTCCGTTCGACAGCGATGAATTCAAGCGCGAGGTCGGCGATGTGTCGGGCACCGGCAAAGTGCCGGTGTTGATCGATGGCGACATCATGATCTGGGAGTCGCTCGCCATTCTCGAATATCTGGCGGAGAAGTTTCCCGCCGCCAGCCTGTGGCCGAAGAATGTCGCGGCCCGCGCCCATGCCCGCGTCGTCGCCAACGAAATGCACGCCGGCTTCCAGGCGATGCGCAATCATCTGCCGACGAATTTCGCCCGCCGCGTCATCAAGCGCGACCTGACGCCGGACGTTGCCGCCAACGTCAAGCGCATCGAGGCGCTTTGGGCCGATTGCCGCGCCCGCTTCGGTCAAAAGGCGCAGCCCGGCGGGCCGTTTCTGTTCGGCGCCTTCGGCAATGCCGACGCGATGTACGCGCCGGTGGTGGCGCGGTTCAACACCTACGCTGTCGATGTCCGCTCCGAGACGCGCGCCTATA
>JAQSCR010000302.1 GCA_029945495.1 Pseudolabrys sp.
TCCTCGAACGAGCCCTTGTCGAGGAGGAGTTCGATGCGCTCGCGGGCGGTGAGTTTGCCGCGCTTGTGCTGGGCGTCGATGCGCTTGTCGCCGCCGCCTAAGCGGGCTTCGTCGCGCCGTTCTTCCAGCCTGTCGAGAATGTCCTTCATGGTCGCTTTTTGCCCCTGGCCGTCGTTGTCGGCGGCAGTTTAGCGACTTTGGTGCGCTGCAAAAGGCATTCTTTCTGCCCTCTCCCCGGCGCCCTTGGCTTTCGCGCCAAAGCCTGCTTACAAGCCCCCCATGACCGATCCCATCGCCGACCACAAAACCATGGCCCAGCTCCTGCAACAGGGGCTTTTCCACCATCGCCGCGGCGAGGTGGCGATGGCCATGGAGCGCTACAGCGAGGTCCTGAAAAAGGACCCGAAAAACGCCGAAGCGCTGTATTACGTCGCGGTCATTGCCTGCCAGGAAGGCCAGTTCAAGCAGGGCGTCGATCTGGTGCGCAAGGCGCTGGCGCTGGTGCCCCCCGAGGCGCGCATGCTCAATCTCTTGGGCCAGGCGCTCGACCGGCTCGGCCAGCCGCTGGACGCGGTCAAGGCGCTCGATCAGGCGATCGCGCTCGACCCCAAGCTCGCCGCCGCGCACGCCAACCGCGCCAATATCATGGTCGACGCCGGCCTGCCGGACGAGGCGCTCAAAAGTTTCGACAAGGCGCTGGCGCTGGCACCCAATTCGCCGCACGAGCTGATCAACCGCGGCGGCCTTCTCGAGATGGTCGGCCGGCTCGAGGACGCGCTCAAGGACTACGACCACGCGCTCAAGCTCGAGCCGAATACCGCCGAAGTCCATGCCAACCTCGGCAGTGTGCTCAAGCAGCTCGGCCAGGTCGAGGCCGCCGCCGGCCATGACGGCGACGCCCGCTTCGATGCGGCGATCGCGGCGTATGACCGCGCGCTCAAGCTCAAGCCGCGGCTGCACGAGGCCTATGCGGCGCGCGGCGAGATCAAGTTGATGCGCGGCGACTGGCTGGCGGGCTTTAGCGACTACGACCATCGCGCCGAATTCGCCAATCCGACGCTGACACCCCTGCCCGATCCGCGCTGGCACGGCGAGAAGCGCCCCGGCGAACGTATCGTGCTGGTCGCCGAACTGGGCTTGAGCGACATCATCCAGTTCTGCCGCTTCGCGCCGGCATTGGTCGCGCAAGGCCACGACGTCGTCCTGCTGGTGCACAAGGGCATGGCGTCGCTGCTGTCGACGCTTCAAGGCGTGACCGTCGTGACCGACGCCGCCGAGCTGGAGAGCAAACGGCCGCTGCGCTGGCTGCCACTGATGAGCGTGCCCACCATTCTCGGCACGACGCCGGAGACTTTGCCGCGCGAGGTGGCGTACCTCGCCGCCGATCCGGCGCGCGTTACCGCCTTTGCCGGCAAGCTCGGCACCGCGACATTCAAGATCGGCATCACCTGGTCGCCGGGCGAACCCGACCGCACCGCGCTCACCGATCGGCATATTCCGCTGACCGCCTTTGCCGCGCTTGCGGCGCTGCCCGGCGTCGAACTGATCGCGCTGCAAAAGGGCGCACCGCTCGGCGACATCAAGGGCGCCGCCTTCCGCGAGAAAATCCGCAGCATCGACGCCGATCCGAGCGCCGACCGCGATTACTTTCTCGACACCGCCGCGGCGATGATGGGGCTCGACCTGATCGTTAGCTGCGACAGCCCGATCGTGCATCTGGCCGGCGCGCTCGGCCGGCCGGTATTCACGCTGGTGCCGGTGATTTCGGATTGGCGCTGGATGCTGAGCCGCGACGACAGCCCGTGGTACCCGACCCTGCGCGTGTTCCGTCAGGCCACGGCCCAGCAATGGGGCCCGGTTTTCGAGCGCATCGCCGCGGCAGCGCGCGAACGGATGGCATAAGTATCCCGGGCGGAACTTTTCGCAGGCCCGGCCGTTGTAGAAGCATCCCCCGCTTCGACAAAGGAAACCGCACCATGCCCGCCAATGCTGCGATCCGACTGAAAACGCCGACCGATCTCAAAAGCAAGGCGACGACGGCAGTGGCCGGCGCGCTGAACGCGATCCTGGCCGACACTTTCGCGCTCTATATGAAGACCAAGAATTTCCACTGGCATGTCAGCGGGCCGCATTTCCGCGACTATCATCTGATGTTCGACGAACAGGCGACTGAGCTGTTCGCATCGACCGACGCGCTGGCCGAGCGCGTGCGCAAGATTGGCGGCAATACGTTGCGCTCGATCGGCGACATCGCCGGCATGCAGACGATTACCGACAACAACGCGGTCTATGTCTCGCCCGACGCGATGCTGGCCGAACTGCGCGCCGATACGCAAGCCACGATCGAAGCGATGCGCGACGCGCACAAGATCTGCGATGACCACGACAGATCGGAAGA
>JAQSCR010000303.1 GCA_029945495.1 Pseudolabrys sp.
CGGCAGCGTGGGGAAGGGCAATTGATGGGCCTGCCACAGGGGTTACGGCCTCAGTTTCAACATAAAACCAAGCGATCAGAGAGCCTTGCCGATATTTGCGCTATAGGCTGCGGGCACAGCTGCCGACCGGTCGAGGAAAGAAGCGGGACCATTCGCTCATGAAGTTGATTCTGCGCTTCCTCGGCTTTCTGTTCACCGTCGGCACGATTCTTTTCGTGGTCGGCGTCGCCGCGGTTGCCGGCCTGCTGTGGCACTTTTCCAAGGACCTGCCGGACTATTCCCAGCTGCAGGACTATGAGCCCCCGGTGATGACGCGCGTGCACGCCGGCGACGGTTCGCTGGTGGCCGAATATGCGCGCGAGCGTAGGCTCTATGTGCCGATCCAGGCGGTGCCGAAACAGGTAATCAACGGCTTCCTCGCCGCCGAGGACAAGAATTTCTACGAGCACGGCGGCCTGGATTTCATGGGCATCGCGCGCGCCGGCGTCAACCTAATCCAGAACTTCGGCTCCGGCCGCCGGCCGCAGGGCGCTTCAACCATCACGCAACAAGTCGCCAAGAACTTCTTGCTGACAAACGAAGTTTCCTACACGCGCAAGATCAAGGAAGCGCTGCTGGCGCTCAAGATCGAACGCACGTATTCGAAGGACAAGATCCTCGAGCTTTACTTGAACGAGATTTATCTCGGGCTGGGCGCCTACGGCATCGCCGCTGCCTCGCTGGTCTACTTCGACAAAGCGGTCAACGAACTGACGATTCCCGAAATCGCCTATCTCGCCTCGCTGCCGAAGGCGCCGAACAACTACCATCCGTTCCGCTTCCGCGAGCGCGCGCTCGAGCGGCGCAACTGGGTGATCGACCGCATGGCGGAAGCGGGCTTCATCAAGACCGCCGAAGCCGAGAGCGCCAAGCGCACCGGCCTTGGCGTGGTGCAGAAGCAGACCGCCCAGCAGCATACGTTCGCGGCCGAATATTTCGCCGAGGAAGTGCGGCGTGAACTCTATGAGCGCTACGGCGAGAAGAAGCTGTATGAGGGCGGGCTGTCGGTGCGCACCACGCTCGACCCGAAATTGCAATTGCTGGCGCGCAAGTCGCTGATCGATGGGCTGGTCAAGTTCGACGAAACCCACGGCTGGCGCGGAGCGGTGAGCAAGATCGACATTTCCGGCGACTGGGGCGTCAAGCTGGCCGAGGTCAAGGCGCTCAACGACGTGGCGCCATGGCGGCTCTCGGTGGTTCTGGAAGTCGGCGATCAGTCGGCGCGCATCGGCTTGCAGCCCGGCCGCGATCCGACCGGCTATGTCGGCAAGGACCGCGACATCGGCATCCTGCCGCTTGAAGGCGTGAAGTGGGCGAAGACCGCCGGCAAGGTCCCGGCCAAAGTCGGCCAGGTGCTCAGCCCCGGCGACGTCGTCTATGTCGAACCGGCGGAAAAAGGCGACGGCCAGTATCGCCTGCATCAGGTGCCGGAAGTCTCCGGCGCCATGGTGGTAGAAGACCCGTGGACCGGCCGCGTGCTGGCGATGGTCGGCGGCTTCTCCTACGACCAGAGCCAGTTCAACCGCGCGACGCAGGCCTTGCGCCAGCCCGGTTCGTCGTTCAAGCCGATTGTTTATGCCGCCGCGCTCGACAACGGCTATACGCCGTCGTCGCTGGTGCTGGACGCGCCGATCGAAGTCGATCAGGGGCCCGGCCTCGGCGTGTGGAAGCCGGAAAACTACGAAAACAATTTCTTCGGTCCGTCGACCTTGCGCTTCGGCATTGAGCATTCGCGCAACGTCATGACGGTGCGGCTGGCGCAGGATGTCGGCATGCCGCTGATCGCGGAATACGCCAAGCGCTTTGGCGTCTATGACAGTCTGCCGCCCTATCTGTCGTTCGCACTCGGTGCCGGCGAAACCACGCTGCTGCGCATGGTCACCGCTTACGCCATGTTTGACAATGGCGGCCGGCGCGTGAAGCCGACCTTGGTCGACCGCATCCAAGACCGTTACGGGCACACTGTCTATCGCCACGACGAACGCGAATGCATCGGCTGCGACGCCAAGAAGTGGGAAAACCAGCCGGAGCCGTCGCTGATCGACCGGCGCGAGCAGGTGATCGATCCGATGACCGCCTATCAGATCACCTCGATGATGGAAGGCGTGGTGTTGCGCGGCACCGCCGGCAGCGTCGGTTTCCAGCGCGAGGTCGGCAAGCCGGTCGCCGGCAAGACCGGCACCACCAACGACTACAAGGACGCCTGGTTCGTCGGCTTCACGCCGGACATCGTGGTCGGCGTTTATTTCGGCTACGACAAGCCGCGCACGCTTGGCCGTGGTGAGACCGGCGGCGCCCTGGCTGCGCCGGTGGTGAAGAACTTCATGAAGGTCGCGCTGGCCGACAAGTCGGCGGTG
>JAQSCR010000304.1 GCA_029945495.1 Pseudolabrys sp.
GGTGTGGCGGATTTGCGGGAGCGGCTGACGAACCCCGGCCCGCACGTGCGCGACCAGTTCGATCTGACGATCGTCAACCAGACCGTTGACCGCAACGGCACCACCTCAGGTATGCGCGCCATGCACAGCCTGCTCGTGGCTCTGCGCCCCCTCGAACGGTTCATTGGGGAAGACGGCTGGTCCTACGGCGACGCCGCCACCGATGTGACGGTCATCCCGCTCTCGCCGGTCGACGACGCACAAGCCAAGCTTGGCGATTTGCTCATGCTGGACCTGCGCAATTTTCTCGCCGCCCGGTTGCAGGCGCGCGACAAGTCCCCGGTTGTGGTGATCGTGGACGAGTTCCCTCAACTGGTCACTGGCGGGCAGGATCCTGGCGACACGGCGGGCAGTCTCTTCGAGACCGCCCGCAGCGCCGGCGTCGGACTGGTGCTTGCAACCCAAAGCCCCGCGGGACTCTCCAACGACGAGACCCGCCGGCGCCGCGCACTGACCTCCGGTGCCGCTCTGATCTTCGGCCGTTCCAAAGATCCAGAGGACGTAGTGAAGTACGCAGGGACAGTTCTCCGGATGGAGGCCTCCGGCAGGGCAGCCGGGGACGAGCTGGGAAACGCTCGCGCCCAGCACACATTCGTTATCCCACCGCAGGATGTCCGCGAGGCCGCCGACGGTGCCTTCTGGATCGTCCAAGCCGGCGCCATCGCTGCGTTCCGTGTCCTGCCGCACCTGCCCGCCCCCGCGTCACCAGACCCGACGGCTGAGCAAGCGCTCGAGCTGCAGGCCGTCGATGTCGAACTCCCGGCGACGTCCGACCAGACGTCGGAGGTGAACAATTGATCCTCTCACCGAAGGCGATCGGCATCCACGATGCTCGCAACAGCCGCCAACCCATGGCGGGCGGCGAGGTCGCGGCATCCGGCACTGGTCGGACTCCCGGCTGGTCCCAGCGCCGCACCGACTGGGCGACTCATCGCGTGGGCGGCCTCGGCCGTGCGCATGGCGCCGGACGAGAGGCATGCCTCGACAAGGATCGTTTTGACCGCGATGGCGGCGAGCAGGTGCTTGCCTCGCCGCTGCGAACGAACGGTCACCAACGCGGTGGGCGGCAGCTCACTGACCCAGACTCCGCCGAAGCGCGTGTCGCAATCGTGGGCGTCGAGACTTGCGGCAGCAACTGTGATCGTTCTGCCACAAATCGCACGTGCAGCTTTCAATGCCAACTGGTCGATACCGCTGCCGGAGCCTGCGGCGATACCCCAACTGCGAGCGGCAAGTCCCGTGCCCAACTCGAGAGCCAGGTGGATCCCGAACGTGGTGGGAGCAGCTGTGCCGGTCAGCGCAATCGCGGGCGACGTAAGTGTGGCGACATCCCCACGAGTGAACAGGACCAAAGGAGCGGCACCCCGGAGCGCGTGCAGCTGAGTCGGCCACTCAAGGAACAGCGGACTCAGCGCACTCATGTGGTGCTGCGCCATCGAATTAAGTACAGCGGCAACTCGGGATGCGCTGGCGAAAGCACGCACCCGATGGCGGGCCAAAGGCGACAAGGCCGCAGCAGCATCCCGGCCGTCGTGGACCGCGGCCACAAGGGGAGCGGCACCCCCGAAGGTTTCAATCGCGACGGCGATGGTGGGGTCTCCGCTTACTCCCGCGCAGGCCAAGGCGATGCGCGCGATGGTGTCGGCGTCGAGCATGCACGAGGTGATTCCCGTGGAAGGTGAGCTTGCGTTGATAGTCATGGTCAGTCTCTCTCCTCAGATCGATCGTGTTTTTTGCCTTCCGGCAGAAGAGATCGAGTGCGACAGGACGAGGCGAAGTGCCCAGAGTTTCGGGCGATATAAGCCCACAGGGCGCGTCCGAAAGTTTGGGAACGCAGTCGAGGAGAGAGTTACGATCGGCAGCCGGAAAGTTCAAATAACACTTCCAAGGCAGCGCCGCGAAGCGGCTCGCCAAATTCCGCCCACCGGGCGGCGTCCCACCGCGCCGTGCGCGGCGATCCCTGCCCACCGTTCCCAGCAGATGGACGTAGCGTCGCTGTCAGCGGATCGTTCTACCCTCAAACGGGGGGTTCCATGATGGTCGAGTGGTGGCACCGCACCGCAGCTATCAAAGCCGACGCACTGGCCACAGCACCGCGCACCCAGTTGTGGCTGCTGGATCTGTTGATCGGGCGGGATATGCAGTTCATCCGCTCCGTCTCTTTCCACATCCACCTAAGACCGGCGTCAGATGCGAAAGCTGCCGCACGCCAGGACCTGGTGCGGGACGCAGCAGAGGCACTATCGCGGCAGGAAGCCGGACAGTTCGACACAGACGACACCGACGTCGCGATGTCGGCCGCCCGCCGGCGGCAGCGCGACCTAGTCTCGGGCTCCCACCATCACGGGGCGTCGTGG
>JAQSCR010000305.1 GCA_029945495.1 Pseudolabrys sp.
TGGGCCTATTCCGCCGCCCCGGCGCTCAGGGACGTGGCCTGAAAACACCGCTTACGATTCTTCGAAGCAGGGCGAAGAAGTCGCCGGCGCGACGCTGTCACCCCCTCAGCCGTTCCTCACGGTGAGGGCACGCTGATGGGCTTTTCCCCCAAACAAACGCAGGCGCTGCGAAAGGACCTCGACAGCAGTCGCGTCCGAACGCGTGAGGTCAATGGATGAACGCTCTCTTACGTGGAGGGGTGGTTTGTCATCTCTGAAGCCAACCGCATTTTCGGATTCGACGGCTGGGATCGAGAAACTGTCGAATCAAAGTGCGTCTTAGCCCGAGAAAACCGCGGGGCATTTCTGGCGGTTTACATCGCTCGCGTGCGGATCACGGTTCAGTCTCATGGAGCGCTGGTGGTCCGGGAAGGCCACGGCACGGGCGAAGGGCGCGGAGCTTCGCCGGGTGAGGTCCACGATCTCGCCCTCAAAGCCGCGGAAACGGACGCTACCAAAAGTGCCCTTTCGACTTTCGGCAACTTGTTCGGGCTTGCCCTTTACGGAAGCGGAAAGGTAGTGGTGTCAGGCGGTGCGTTTCAAGAACTATCGTCCACTCCCGCGGCAGCACCTCGGGGGCTTCCGCCCGATGACACAACCCCAATTCCGCGCCCGTCCGCTATTACGGCCGGCCGCAGGACATTGTAACGAGAGACCAGGCTCAGGCGCGCCAGCAGCTGAAAGATCACCTCTCGTCCGACACGTTTATTGTTCCCGAGCCACCTGAGCTATTGCTCGGGAAAATAGACAAGAGCGTTCTGACAATCGGCGAACCAAAGCGACTTCGTGACAAAGACCATCTCCGGTTTGTTGCTTCACAGCCCTGCCTTGTCTGCCGGCAGCTTCTTTCCGACGCGCATCATTTGCGGTTTGCGCAGCCCAGGGCTCTCGGTCTGAAAGTCAGTGACGAATTTACCGTGCCGCTCTGTCGTGACCATCACCAGCAACTTCATCAGGCCGGAAATGAGGTCGGCTGGTGGCACGATCTGAGCATCAAGCCCCTCCCGATCGCAAAAGACCTCTGGTCGGAAAGCAAAACTAAAACGCACCCGACCTAGTTCGAAATTACTAGCTCCTAAAAGGGACCGGGCTTCGGTCCGCAAATCAAAAGGCTGGCTCAATCGAATCTTCGAACCGCTGCGCAACGCAGATATTTTATTTTCGATGAAGCAGCCGCCAAGAAAGTTGTCCGTCCGGACCGGAGCTTTTTTGGTGCGCAAACAAGATTGTCGGCCGTGGAAATGACCCCGCGCACGGGTTTCCCATTATACTGTTGTTCCGGAATGGAACTATTCCCGGATCAATTAAAACAAGGTCTTTTCGGGTTGAAATATTCCTGCATAAGCACAATCACATTTCCTTCACACTTCAGTTGCAGCGTATTATTATAGATTCAATGTTCTCTGCGAGAATCACATGTATTCGGTGCCTAACAGGCTGTGGAGAAGTGGCGATAATGACCTCCACGGCTCGCCGGTTGAGATTGCCGCCAGTGACGGAAATCTCGATGTGTTCTTCATTCCGGCTTGGGAGGGAGAGAATTCCGGGCCGCCGACTGCCACGCAGTTTATCGTTAATTCGAATGTATCGACGGGCTCTTTAGCCGGCGACGCGTCTTTCGCATGGGATATCGAGGCGGCTGCGAAACAGCCTGTTTGGCTGGAAGCGCAAGATGCTTCGACCTCCGATCCGGACATGCCAGCCGCGTTAGGAACATTGAACTTTGTCGAAAGCGCCGACGGATCTCCTGATCAGTCCGCAGTTGCAATGACGAGTGTTGCCATTCAGGCCGGGCCAGTGCTTCCGATTGCAGGCCGGGACGCACAAGATGCGGGACCACCCGCTACGCCTTCGCAAGACGAGCTGTTCCCTCTTGCAGACGTTAATGCTGGAATCTCCTCAGCGTCGAACGCCGGCAAGCCGGTCGGTACGATCCCGCAGCTTGCAAATTATCTGCTGCAGGGATTTTGGACTTATGCCGGCGAGATCGCACACCACTGGTCAGTGACGACGCTGAGCTACAACATTGAGGGTTTGACCGCGGCCGAACGGTCGCTCGCGCAGTCGGCGCTGAATGCCTGGCACGAGATCACGAACCTCAGTTTTACGCGCACAACGGGCGCCGCCAACGTGACCTTCAATCACTCCGGTACGATGCAGGCGTACGAGACCGACAGTTTCAATGGCTCCGGCATTATGAGCTCGGCTACCGTCGATATCAGCGCCGACTGGATCACCACCGATGGCGGGGCGAACGACGGAAAGACCGGAATCGATAGCTACGGCTATCAGACCTATATTCACGAAATCGGTCATGCGTTGGGCCTTGGCCACCAGGGCCCCTATAACGGCAGT
>JAQSCR010000306.1 GCA_029945495.1 Pseudolabrys sp.
CATCCGCGACAAATATATCTGCCGCGAGGTTTCCCGCGCCGGCTGACGCAGAGTTCCTTAACCGAGGAACCGCTCCGCCGCGTAAGGCTGCGGATCGCAGAACGGCGTCTCGCCCGTCATCATCTCGGCGATCAAGCGGCCGGTCACCGGGCCTAGCGTCAGGCCCCAATGCGCATGGCCGATGGCAAGCCACATTCCCTTCTGCCCCGGCGCGCGTCCGATCACCGGCCGCGAATCGGGAAAGCACGGCCGCGCACCGAGCCAGGTCTTGTCGTCTGCGCGTTCGCCAAGAGCGAATAATTCCCGCGCGCGCGGCATCAGCCTATCGAACTGCACCGGCGTTGGCGCAGCGTCGCGCGCGGCGAATTCGGCGCCAGTGGTGAGGCGAATGCCTTGCTCCATCGGCGTGATCAAATAGCCATACGCGATATCGACCACCGGCCGCGACAACGGCGCGCTATTTTCCGTCTTGAAATGCCGGTGATAGCCGCGCTTGAACTGCATCGGCAATTTGATGCCGAGCGGCTCAAGTAGATCCGGCGCCCAGGGGCCGAGGGCGACAATGACCTGCGGCGTATCGAGCGGGCCTTCGTCGGTATCGACGCGCCAGCCGCTGCCGGAGCGGTGCAGCGTGCGCGCGTCGCCTTTCAGCGTCACGCCGCCGAGCGCGGCAAAGCGCGCCGCATAAGCCTTGGTCACCGCCAGCGGATTGCTCAGGGTCGTCACCGCCGGCCAAAACACCGCGCGCTTGAACACCAGATTGAGCGACGGCTCCAGTTTCCTGGCGCCGGCGGCGTCGAGCGCCTCGTAGGGCACACCAAATTCGCGCGCCAGCGCGAGGTCGGGACGCAGCGCCTCGAAAGCGGCTTCGCTGCGATAGAGCTTCATCCAGCCGTTGCGGCGCAGATAGCGCGTCGCGCCGGATTCCAGCATCAACACATCGTGCTCGGCGATGGCGCGCGCGAATAGCGGACGATTGGCGCGGGCATTTTCTTCGATCCGGTCCGGCCGCGAATTGGCACGGAATGCCCGCAGCCAAGGCGCGACCTTCGGCAGATAGCTCCAGTGGAAATTGGCCTCGCTGGCTTGTTTCAATCCCACTTTCATAATCGCTGCAAAGCCCGGCGGAAAAGCCGGCGGCATGACGGTGCTGCCTTCGATCACGCCGGAATTGCCGTAGGAGGTTTCCTCGCCGACGCCGCCGCGATCGATCAGCGCCACGCTCATGCCGCGCTTGGCCAGTTGCAGCGCGATCGAGGTGCCGACGATGCCCGCGCCGAGAACGATTGCATCGGTGCGTGCCATGACCGTTTATTCCCTTTAAGCCCCCTGCCGCGCGCAGGTGAGGCTTGCCAGCCCCTGTATGGATCATCGCCGTTGAAGACGCTATCAAGGCGGTCCTCGTTCGGCCGGAGACAGTTTGCGATGAATTTGCTCACGCTGCCAGTGGCCGCGCTCGCCTGGCTCGGCCGGCAGGGCACGCGCGCATTGGCGGTATCGATCTTTATCGGCCTCGCGGTGCCATCGCTGGCGGCCTACGTCAAACCGCATCTGGCCGAAACCGTGTTCGTGCTACTCTTATTTTCCTACCTGCGCACCGATCCGAGCGCCTTTAGCCGCGTCGTCAAGGCGCCGCGGCTGGCGATCCTGGCCGCCGTCTGGATCATGGTGGCAGTGCCGCTGTTGTTCGGCACGGCCTATGCCTTCTCCGGCCTGCGCGACAGCCTGCCCGGGCTCTATACGATCATGATCCTGCAGATGGCGATCCCGCCGATCACCTCCTCTGCCGCCTTCGCCGCGCTGATGGGGCTCGACGTCGCCCTGTCGCTGTTCGCCCTGATCATTTGCAACGCGCTGTCGCCGGTCACCACCGTCGCCTTCAGCTATCTGTTCCTCGGCGCGTCGTTGATCTCGCCGCTCGAGCTCGGCGGCAAGCTGCTGTTCTTTTTCGCGGCGTCGGGCGCTATCGCCTGGGGCATCCGCCGCCTCGCCGGCCAGCGCTGGATCGAGCAGCAGAAGGAAGCGATCGACGGCCTCAACGTCCTCGGCGTGTTTATCTTCGCCATCGCCGCCATGGACGGCGTGCCGCGCTATGTCATGGCCGACCCGCTGTTTGCGCTCGGACTGCTGGCGCTGATCGTCATTCTGACATTGGCGCTAATCGGCGTGAGCGCGCTGGTCTTCATCCGCGCCGGCCTCGACCAGGGACTGGTGATCGGCCTGCTCGCCAGCTTCCGCAATCTCGGCGTTGTCATGGCGGCGCTCGGCGCGTCGCTGCCCGAACTCGCCTGGTTTTATTTCGCGCTGGCGCAGTTCCCGATCTATCTGTTTCCGGCGCTACTGAAACCGCTGGCGAAGCGGTTTCAGCAGGCCCGGTAATTTAGATCGTTCGC
>JAQSCR010000307.1 GCA_029945495.1 Pseudolabrys sp.
TGAGATGATCGCACGCATCAAGCAAGTTGCTGGCTGATCTTAAACCGGAGCTGGCCGCCCGCTCGGGCGGTCGGCTCCAAACTGGAAGCTTGCTAATGGCATCGACCCTATCCCTATCTGAATCGGCAGCCGTCAGCCCGGCGAATGCCGGAGAGCGCTGGCTGACGCCATGGCAGATCTGGGGCCTGATCCTTATTGTGCCCTACGTCGTCGTGTTCCTGCTGTTCGTGGTTTATCCAGTCGGTTATGGATTCTGGATCGCGCGCCATCCGCAGAGCTACGTCAATCTCGTAGAAGATCCGATCTTTGCTCGCTCGGCAGTCAATACCGCGATTTTCCTGATTGTCGGCATCAACATCAAGATGACGATCGCCCTGATGTTGTCCGGCTTCTTTATCCAGGCGCGTTGGTGGATCAAGGTTCTGTCGGTAATTTTCATTCTGCCCTGGGCGGTGCCGTCAATTCCGACAATCCTGTCGCTGCGGTTCATGCTTAATCCGGAATGGGGCGTCATTAATACATTGATTTTCCGCCTTACAGGCGCGGACGGTCCGAATTGGCTGAACGATCCAACCATCGCACTGTCGATGTCAATGGCGGTTCATATTTGGAAGTCGCTGCCGTTCTGGACGCTGATCCTGATTGCCGCGCGGCTGGCGATTCCTGCCGATCTTTATGAGGCAGCTTCCGTCGACGGCGCCAGCAACTGGCAGAAATTTAAATACGTGACGTGGCCATCGCTGCGCACGATCTACCTGACCAGCACAATTCTTTCGATGATCTGGACGCTCGGCGATTTCAACAGCGTCTATCTGCTGACCGGCGGCGGTCCTGCCGACCTGACGCATGTGCTGGCGACTCTCGGCATCCGCTACCTGCGCCTTGATCAGGTCGATCTTTCGATGGCGGCGATCGTAGTCGCATTGCCCTTTGTGCTCCCACTGGTTTTTTTCATGATGAAACGGTTGGCGAAATGAAGCTGCCTTCCCTTCGCGCCATCAGCACCGAAGCCAAGCTGCTCCTGATCGGGATTCCCGTCTTGATCTGGACGCTGCTGCCAATTTATCACATGGTCCTGTTCGCGATCTCGCCGAAGGAATCCGCGTTTTCCGGTAAGCTGTGGCCGGATCACCCGACGCTGCGCAATTTCGAAATCGTGTTCAAACAGGAACACTACTACCTGCACCATTTCTGGCAGCAACTCTGGAATTCGCTGCTGATCGCCGTCACGACCGGCGCGCTCACGTTGCTTATCGCTACCTTCGCCGCCTTCGCCATCAGCCGTCTCAAGGTGCATGGTGGACGCATCGTGATGAACATGGCGCTTTTCACCTATTTCATCCCCGCCGCGTTCCTTGCCGTGCCGATGTATCGCACGATGAGCATTTACGGCCTGCTCAACAATCAATGGTCGCTGATCCTCGCCATGGTCGCAATCGCCACGCCCTATTCGATTTGGGTGCTGAAACAAGCGTCCGACCAGTTGCCGGTCGAACTCGATGAGGCCGCGATCGTGGACGGCGCCTCGCCGATGCAGCTGTTCTGGCTTGTTTATATTCCACTGATGGCGCCGGCGCTGGTCGCTATCGGCACGTATGCATTGCTGCTGGCTTGGAACGAATACCTTTATGCCTTCCTGCTGCTGTCGAAGGACACCGACGTGACTCTGCCGGTAGGGCTCGGGAATTTTCTGGCCGCCGACGACTCGCCGTGGGAACTGCTGATGACCACCGGCCTGATATATGCGCTGCCGCCGGCAGCGATCTACTACGCTTTCCGCCGCTACATGGTGTCGGGCCTAACCGCCGGCGCGGTTAAGAATTAGCAAGTAGACGATAAAATTACGGCGTTTCACGTAAGGAGTTAAGATGGCTTCGGTCGCAATCCGCAACGTCCGCAAATCTTACGGCGCGATCGCCGTCGTTCACGGCGTTGATATATCGATCACAGATGGCGAATTTGTCGTTCTGGTGGGACCATCAGGCTGCGGCAAGTCAACGCTACTGCGCATGATAGCCGGCCTGGAAAACATCACCGGCGGACAGATTTCGATCGGCGACCGGGTGGTGAACAACTTGCCACCGAAAGAGCGCGACATAGCCATGGTGTTCCAGAACTATGCGCTGTATCCGCACATGACGGTCGCAGCTAACATGGCTTTCTCGATGAAGCTGCGCGGTGCACCGCAAAGCGAGATCGATATCCGCGTCAAACGCGCCGCCGAGATTCTCGATCTTGGATCTTATTTGGAGCGCTTCCCACGCCAGCTGTCCGGCGGCCAGCGACAGCGCGTCGCCATGGGACGCGCCATCGTGCGCGATCCGCAGGTGTTCCTTTTCGACGAACCCTTGTCCAATCTCGATGCCAAGCTGCGCGTGCAGATGCGCACCGA
>JAQSCR010000308.1 GCA_029945495.1 Pseudolabrys sp.
TCGTTGATAACGGCAGCCTGCTTGGCATGGGGATGCGAGGCATCCTGGTTATGAGAGATTACTGGAGAGGTCATACCCCTACCTTAGGACTGGGAAAATGCGTCCGCCGAAAGTTCTCATATTTTCGGCGGATCGGGGCGCTTGGTCCTAAGTACATAGCGTAGCCAACCCTCGACCCCAATTCCTTATGCTCTTGCCCCCACCCCCTGATGAATAACCCTCGCCCCATGCCGCCGGAGACCCCTGACCTCGACCGTATCCTAGCCTGTCGCGGCGGATACGAGCAGGCGACCGAGAAGCTGGCCGCCTACGCTGTCATCGTCATTCGGAAGCGGTCCGGTCCGACGAAAAACGGCCTGGCTGTGGCCAGACTCGACCCCAAAGAGCTGGTTAAGAACGCCATCGCCCGCCTCGTGGAAATGGAATCCTTCGACGACGGCGAGGCAGTTTTTTTCCAGCTCCGCCGCCATATCGACAATGAAGTCCACTGCCTGCAAAAGAGTAAGAATCTCGAGCCGCGCAGCGTGGCAATTGCCGCCGGGGCGCCGGTGGAAGGTTCACGCGAAGTCGGCGAACCCGAGGATTGCAACGCGCCGGACGCGGCTGACGTCTTGGAACGGGAGGAGGAGAACAAATTTAACCGGGACCTCCTCCGCAAGCAGCAGTCACTGGATAAAGCTAACAACCATGAAAACGTGCTCATCGGTCACATTCTTGACGAGTGGACCGAGCGCAGCGAAATCGCAGAACTGATGGGCATCACGGTTGAGCAGTATGACATCGTCTACAAACGAGTCTGCCGCGCCGTGCGTGACCTCAAGGACGCTACTTTAAGGAAGGCCGTATGAAAAAACACTATCACCACACCGCGGCAGTCGACCGCCTCGTTACACACGCCCTGCCGACCGATGCAGAACTTGACGCCATGGACGCCACGCAAGTGGCGGCGTTTCTTTCCTCGCAAGGCGTCGACGTGGGCAAATTCCGAGCCGAAATGAAGGACCTCAAGAAGCAGATCGCGGGCAAGCTGAACCTAGCCCAAGCGAGGCAGCTCCGGTTAGCGGAGGAAGCCGCAGCTTATGAGTGTGACTTGTCCCATATGCACGAGGAACAATTTAAATCCGAGCTATTGGCAATATTTGGGAGCTATGAGGCCATGCCTTTGGCGGCCCGAAACCATAAGTCGATGAACCGGGAGGATTGGGAAAGTCTCTATCGCGATCACTGTATTCCACCAAAGAAGTGAGCGGAACAATGGAAGCTGCTGAGCCTAATTACGTCAGAGCGGAAGCGCGATCATTTGCGGTGCTGCAACGATTCGGGATCGACGCACCGAATTTCGAAATACGTGACGTCGCCCGTGGCCTCGACATTGCAGTGAAAATCGGCGGCGTTTCGGGGGGCGATGCACGCATCGTGAAAACCAAGGACGGCCGCGGCATCATCCGCCTGAATTCGGCCATCACGGATCCGGCGCGGCAGCGCTTCTCGATCGCCCACGAAATCGGCCATTGGGAACAGCATCCCAATTTGGATCAAGGCTACTTATGCACGGCTGCCGACCTCCGTGACTACGGCAGGTCTGCGGCCGAAGCCGAGGCGAACTGGTTCGCCGCCACGTTACTGATGCCCAAGTTCCTCCTTCCGCCGGATGTCTTCAAACAGGACCCGAAGTTGGAATTTGTCAGGACGTTCGCGAAGGATTTTGGGACCAGCCTGACCGCAGCCGCCCGCCGGTTTGTCGAACTCAGCAATCAACCCGTTGTTTTGGTCGCCTCCAACCAGGGACAGGTGGCGTGGTGCGCCCAGAGCAAAACGGCGAAGACCAAATACTATTTCCTGAAGGTCGGAATACCGATCCCGCCAGATTCAGTAACGGCGGACGTCATCAGGGAAAATGCGACTGACATCCGCAGTGATAAAATGGCACCGAATGTGTGGTTTCCCACCTATCGTTTTGATCGGGAGGCCGAGCTGTTTGAAGAGGTAAGATATTCCCCAACCTATGACGGTGCTCTGACACTGTTGTGGATTCCCGGCTAGCGGCCTACACACCACGTCCATCCGAACTGGGCATTTTTCCCAAAAATGCCCGCTTGGCTAGGGCGAGCATGAGCAAAGTTGCTACACAGCGTAAAGCTGACCGTAACATCCTCCCCGTTCGCTTTGACCACCGCCAAGTGGGCCTGACCTCAATTTTCTCTGCTTCGCCAAGCCGTGCCTGCTTGAATGGCGAGGGCGCCCGATGCGACAGCTAAACGAGCGCATTATTCTTAGGTGGGCTGCCCCGCTGGTCCCCCATTTTGTCACGGCAGCCATGGAGTGCTCGCTTCGCTGCGCTCCTCCATCCCGTCCTTCGGCCTTCCCCCTCGCGCGGAGCCATTT
>JAQSCR010000309.1 GCA_029945495.1 Pseudolabrys sp.
CAGGGTGGATCGCCACTGTTCCAGCTCGGTCGCCTTGGGGATGTGCAGACCGGTGCGGATCAGGGGGATGCGACCCGCCAGCGGCACCTGACCGATCAGGATGTTGCACCCCTGCCAACCGGCGCGCCGGGCCAGCGGGCCGAGCGGCTTCCTCGGCTCGATGATCGCCTGGGTGAAGAAATGGCTCGGCACGACGATCAGGCAGGTGACCCGGGTGCGGGCCTTGTCATAGCCCATGACCATCAGGCTGGGGTTGTTCGCCGCCGCCAGCCGGGCCGTCATCGCGCCATAGGCGCCGTTGACCAGCTTGCGGTCGATCCGGCCTTTGGTGGCCTTGAGCTCGTATTCCTCGGCGCAGACGCCGCAATGGAAATCGGCCACCGGAGAGTTGGCCGTGAAGGCGGTCAGGGGCGTCGTTCCGCAGCTGGGGCAGAAAGCGTTGGCGCCGATCCAGACCTCACTCAACACGCGAGCGTTCTGGGTGGCGCCCTTGAAAACGGCCACCTCTTCGGCGAAGCCAAGATTGCTCCAAGGGATGTCTTTTTCGGCCATGTGCCCTCAATGCTCAACCGTAGAGCTGTTGCCAAACCCCTCCGTCAGCGGTTACCTCCGAACACGGTTGAAAGCGCGCACAACCGCAAGGGAGGGGCCGCCGAATGGATAGAGACCTACTACGTGGAGTCGCCGAGGCGTATCTCGTCCCGTTTTTCTCCGGTGCGCGACTTGAGGATGGCTCTAGGCCATCAACACCCCGCGAAACGCGCGTTGCATTCGTTGGACCCACGTCTATCGCCTTTAAGGTGGATCAAGAGGACGATTACAGGCTCGTCCTCACTCGCTCGCAACCGTTTTTGAGGACACAAGCAGACCGGATACCAGAATCTAGGATCGTAAACGCGTTCGTAGAAACGGTATCCGATCTAAAGCAAATTATAGAATCCGAATATAGGTCAGAAGTTCTTCCCAATATACAGAGAAGGGTTGTTGCGAAATCTCTCCTCGGCGGTGATCATGAGGCGAGTATTTTGTCTGCAATCGATGTACTCTCAAGCTGGGGGCAAAGATTGTATGAGGGAGCGCCGATTGCCGCAGCTATCGGTCTTCGCCGAGCGGGCGCACGCGAACCGATCGCTATGCTCGGTGATATAGTTAAAGAAGATTTTTCAGCCGTGCTTAGCAACGGCCATGATACGCTGATGAGCTTCAACTACGATGGTGAATTTCTCGACCACGAAGCTTTGGGAATGGAGGGGGCTTCTTCGTCCTTCTGTCCATTAAGGCAATCTAGAATAGCGCACTGGACAGGTGGTCATGAAGCGCGAGTTGGTCTCTCTCTCAATAGGCTGGGAGAAATACTAGTATTCCACGACCAAAAACTCGCTTTTGCTAGGCGATCTGGGAAATGGAATTTCTTGACCCACGACGCAGTTATTACTCAGATGAACGTCCCGAGAGATCGGGATTTGCGTGTATCAATATACGAGACATGTCTTGATGCTTCATTTGCGAGAACCGGTGCCTGTTTGGGGATCATACAAGTAAATGATGGCGGTGGTTGGAGGCAGATAATCGATAGCGAAGACCTAATCGCAACTGGCCAATCCGTTCGTGCAAAGACGCTGCGCCGACTAATACGAGGCAGAAATTTTGTGGACCTAGATCGTCGGACGAGACACGAAATTTCAGCGATCGATGGTGCCACCGTGATCTCGCACAAGGGGGCGGTTCTTGCTGCCGGCGCGATTCTACAAATTGAAGGCGGAAGCGCGGGCGGCGGTCGGTTGGCGGCCGCTCAGGCTTTGGGTGAATACGGTTTGGGTATCAAGGTGTCACAGGACGGGGGCATTAGTGGATATCGGTCTGAAGATCAGCCTGTTTTCCGAGTGATGTAGAGAGCCAATTTCTTCCTGGCTCCCCCTAAAGTCTGCTCTTCCTGAACGCTTCCGCCTTCTCCGCCGCCGCGTCCGCCCGCCAGCGCTTCGGCGCGGACTTGTCGACCTCCTGGCCTTCCGCCGTCATGACGTCGTTGGCGAACTCGAGGTCGAGGAGCTTGAGCTTCTTGATCTCGTCGCGCAGGCGGCCGGCCTCCTCGAACTCGAGGTTGGAGGCGGCCTCGCGCATCTTGCCTTCCATGTCCTTGAGCGTGGCCTGGAAATTGTTGCCGATGAAGGGGCGGGCGTCCTCCTTGACGCCGGTGAGGGTGACCAGGACGCGGTCCTTCTCATAGGGGCTGTCGAGGATCTCCTTGATGTCGCGCTTGACGCTCTCGGGGGTGATGCCGTGTTCGAGGTTGTAGGCCTGTTGCCGCTCGCGGCGGCGGTCGGTCTCGGCGATGGCGCGCTCCATCGAGCCGGTCATGCGGTCGGCGTAGAGGATG
>JAQSCR010000310.1 GCA_029945495.1 Pseudolabrys sp.
GCGCGAGGCCGGGCCTTGATTGCAATATGTCTCGAAAATGCCTGAACGTCAGGCTATTCGGCGTCCTCTTCCGGCACTTCTTCCGGCGGCGCCAGGCCTTCGAGGCCCTTGAGCAGCTCTTCCTCGGTCATACGGTCCGAGGTCACGACGTCGGCATCGTCCGAGTCGACGCCGCCGGCGCCAATCAGCGGCACCTCGGGTTCGGGCTCGTCGACTTCGACATATTTCTGCAGCGAGTGGATCAGATCTTCCTTGAGATCGCCCGGCGACACGGTGGTATCCGCGATTTCGCGCAGCGATACGACCGGATTCTTGTCGTTGTCGCGGTCGATGGTAATTTGCGCTCCGGACGAAATCATCCGCGCCCGATGGCTCGCCAACAGCACGAGATCGAAGCGGTTTTCAACCTTGTCGATGCAATCTTCTACGGTGACACGGGCCATCGGCTCGTCACTCCTTTAGGTGGAACTATGTCCTGAGATCGACCGGTACCTATCCCCTACCGCGCCAAATTTCAAGCATTTTTGTCTTGGTTTAGCCGTAACCCTCTGTTAGCGAACATTCCGTGACCGCAAACGTCCGGCCGGACGGGGCATTACCGGTAGCGGGCTGATTGCGTGAGGTACTGAATTTATCGAAGGTGCCTTCGAGGCTCTAAAATTACCGCCCCAATACTGCGAGCCTTCGCGCTTCTCGCGCGCGGAGCTGTGCAATATCTGGAAATTAAGCAAGAAAATTGTGCGAGATTTGTGAGAGACCAAACATGACCGTGCCTGGCGAAAAAATTGCTTTGTTTATTGATGGCGCCAATCTTTATGCGACCGCCAAGTCGCTCGGCTTTGACATCGATTACAAGAAGCTTCTCGGCGAGTTCCAATCTCGCGGCTATCTGTTGCGCGCGTTTTATTATACCGCCGTGATCGAGGACCAGGAATATTCCTCAATCCGCCCGCTCATCGACTGGCTCGATTACAACGGCTATTCGGTCGTCACCAAGGCGACCAAGGAATTCGTCGACCAGACCGGCCGCCGCAAGGTCAAAGGCAACATGGATATCGAGCTCGCCGTCGATGCCATGGAGATCGCCGGCACGATCGATCACATGGTGCTGTTTTCCGGCGACGGCGATTTCCGCTCGCTGGTCGAAGCCGTGCAGCGCAAGGGCGTGCGCGTCACCGTGATCTCCACCGTCACCACCCAGCCGCCGATGGTTGCCGACGAACTGCGCCGCCAGGCCGACGTGTTCACCGACATCATTACGCTGCGCAGCAAGATCGGCCGTGACCCGTCCGAGCGTCCGGTGCGCGACGTCCGCCCCCATCCCGGCGAACCCGGCCAGCACCCGGCCTTCCTGCAACGCCCGGCGGGCGCGCCGCAGCGCGCCGGCGCCGCTGTCGAAGACGACGACGAAAACTACGAGTAAGGGCGCGTCATGGCGGCCGTTCCGGGCAAGCCTGTGCTTTCCAAGCCCGGGCGGGACTGCCCGCTTTGTCCGCGGCTGGTCGCTTATCGCAAGGCTTGCCGCGCCAAGGAACCCGGCTGGTTCAACGCACCGGTGCCCTCCTTCGGCCCTGACAGTGCACGCCTGCTGATCGTCGGCCTGGCGCCCGGTGTGCAAGGCGCCAACCGCACCGGCCGGCCGTTCACCGGTGACTATGCCGGCGTGCTCCTGTACGCGACGCTCGGCGAATACGGCTTTGCCAAAGGCACCTTCGACGCGCGCATCGACGACGGGCTGACGCTGACCGACTGCCGCATCACCAACGCGGTGCGCTGCGTGCCGCCGGAAAACAAGCCGCTGCCGGTCGAGATCAATACCTGCCGCGATTTTCTTAAACCGACCATCGCCGAAATGAAGAATCTCAAGGCGATCGTCGTGCTCGGCCACATTGCCCATAACAGCGTGGTGTCGGCCTTCGGCGCCAAGAAATCGGCGACACCGTTCAAGCATGCCGGCCGCAATATGCTGGCTTTACCCGACGGCAAAAGCATCGCGCTGTTTTCGAGCTATCACTGCTCGCGCTACAATACCAATACCGGCGTGCTGACGCCCGCGATGTTCCGCGATGTATTCACCAAAGTGCGGAACTATCTGGGTTCGTAACTCATGAACTCCATCAGAAGCATGGTACACTGTCCCGACGATCGAGGCGGCCCTGCAACGTGATGGCGGCCGTCCGGTCAAGACCGGAAACGTTCAACAGACGCCGATCAAACAAACAGGGAGCGATACATGACGACCATCCGACAGGTTCGATCGGGATTACTCGCCGCGCTATTATGCGCCGTAGCCGCCTTGCCCGCCGCCGCCCAGACCGCCAGCGCGCCACTCAAGGACGCGCAGGGCAAGGAAGTCGGCTCT
>JAQSCR010000311.1 GCA_029945495.1 Pseudolabrys sp.
CTCTGGTGTCGGCTCATGGCGACTTCGAGTTTCGCACCTTACGGGCACTTGCGCCGAGTTTGCCTGATGAAAGGTTCTGCTCCCAGTCGGCCGACGCTCCAGCTCGTTCGCCGAACTCGCCCGCCGACGTAACCATGTCTACAGGATCTCAGCCTCAATCCCTTGAAACGCAAATGCACTGATCGCCGCCATCAATCGATCGGCCGTCAGTCCCTCGACGTCAGGCACCCATTTGGCCAGCCAGATCAGCATGCCGAGCATCAGATTGACGACCAGACGCGACTCGCAAGGGATAATCGAGCCGTCGGCCATGCCATCGGTCAGGAAGCGCTCGAGGCGCGCTTTGAGCCGATCACCCCATTGGATGATCTCGCGGCTCTGACCGTCATCGAGATACGAGAATTCGCCATAATAAAGCTGCGGGCCGTTTAGGGCTGAATCTCGCAAAAGGTCGTTGAGAAAACAGCGCAACTTCGCCACGCCCAATCCTCCACCCTCGTCGGCCTTGGCCAGCAACGCCTCAAAGCGCTCAAGCGAGCGGCAATGACAGGCGAAGACCAGCGCCTGCTTGTTGGGGAAATAGTAGTAGAGCGCGCCTTCTCCTAGATCGAGGGTCGCGGCGATCTCGGCCATCGTTGCGTGGGCGTATCCCTTCACGTTGATGACTTCGATAGCCGCCCGAAGGATCGCGTCGCGCTTCTTGGCCGACTTGCGGCTCTTGGCCAGACCCCTGGGCTGCTCGCTGGCGTTGCGTTTCAACGCGCTAAGATCGTTCACGGAAAACTGTCCATTTCCCTCTGGTTTTAGCGGCTGGCGGCCAGCACACGCAAGCAAACTTAAATTTTGAGCTTGCATTGAAATATTGAGGCCTGCTTTAAATTAAGCCTGGGCGGAACGGGGTGCCAAAACCTCACGGTCCGGGAGGAAACTCACGGACGTCCCGCCGCTCGTCGCGCCGCCGTCCGCGCAAAGCCGATCAAGGCCACAAAACGAGGGAGGACTATCGTGAACAAGCTTCAATATCTGGGCGTCTCATTGGCCGCGCTGATGGCCGCCAGTTCGGCTTGGGCGCAGGATCGAGCGCCAGCCGCTCCGTCCGTGTCGACGGTCGAAGAGATCATCGTCACCGCCACCAAGCGCGAGCAGACCCTGCAGGACGTGCCCATCTCCGTCGCGGTGACAGGCCAGCAGACCCTTGAGCGGGCCCAGGTGCGCGACCTGATCGACCTGCAGTCGGTGGTGCCGTCGCTGAAGGTGGCCCAGTTCAACGCGGTCGGTCAGACCAACTTCATCATCCGCGGCTTTGGCAACGGCAGCGGCAATGACGGCATCGAAAGCTCGGTTGGCGTATTCATCGACGGCGTCTATCGCTCGCGCTCGTCATCGGCGCTGGACGACCTGCCCGAGATCGAGCGCATCGAAGTCCTGCGCGGTCCGCAATCGACCCTGTTTGGCAAGAACGTCTCGGCCGGCGCGATCAGCATCGTGACCAAGCAGCCGCAGTTCGAGTTCGGCGGCAAGGCCGAGGTCACCCTGGGCAATTACGGCCAGCAGCAGGTCAAGGGGACCATCACCGGCCCGCTCAGCGACACACTGGCCGTCCGGTTGTCCGGCGGGGTCAACAAGCGTGACGGCTTCGCCACCAACACGGTCACCGGCAGTGACGTCAACAACCGCGACCGTTGGTCGATGCGGGCCGACGTCCTGTGGCTGCCGACCGACAAGACCTCGGTGCGGGTGATCGCCGACTACAACCAGATCAACGAGATCTGCTGCGCCGTGGTGTCGCTGTTGAACGGCCCGGCGACCCAGTTCATCGCCGCGCCGGCGCCCTATGGCCTGGGTCGTCCGGTCGGCAACCCGGCCACCAAGTTCAACCGCGACGTCACCTTCAACACCGATCCGGCCAACACCCTGAAGGGCCAGGGCGTCTCGGGCCAGATCGACCACGATCTCGGCTTCGCGGCCCTGACCTCGATCACCGCCTATCGCAAGCAGACCAGCGAGTCGTTCCAAGACATCGACTTCACCGGCGCCGACATCGCCAACAACGCCGTGGGCAACGACATCAAGACCTTCACCCAGGAAGTGCGCCTGGCGTCCAAGGGCTCGGGCCCGTTCAGCTGGTTGGTGGGCGGCTTCTATCAAAATGAGAAGCTGTCGACCGGACGCAGGATCAGTAACGGAACCGATATCCGGGCGTTCGCCGACGGCCTGAGCGGCCAGGTTCCCGCCGCCTTGCTGGGCGCCCTGCCCGCGGCCCTGCGTCCCGCCCTCAGTGGGCGTTCCAATATCTATGCGCTGGAATTCCTGCAAAGTCTGGTCACACCGTCGATCGTGCCAGGCAAGACCTATTTCGC
>JAQSCR010000312.1 GCA_029945495.1 Pseudolabrys sp.
GCGACCGGCGCCGGCGGACACGCCGGTCGCACATCGCCCTTTGCCCTGATGCAGGAAATCCGCGACTGGTGGAGCGGACCGCTGGCGCTGTCAGGCTCCATCTCGACCGGGCGTGCCGTGCTGGCGGCGCGCGCGATAGGCGCGGACTTCGCCTATGCGGGGTCGATGTTCATAGCGACGCATGAGGCCAACGCGGTCGAGGCCTACAAGCAGATGGTCGTGCGCGGCGCCGCCAGAGACATTGTCTACACCGATCTGTTCACCGGCATCCACGCCAACTATCTGCGCGGGTCGGTGACAGCGGCGGGTCTCGATCCGGACAATCTGCCGCGGCCGGAAGGCGGCTTGGATTTCTCCAAGGGCGAAAGTTACACCAAAGCGTGGCGCGATATCTGGGGCGCCGGGCAGGGCATCGGCGCCGTCAAGAATATTCAATCCGTCGCCGAACTCGTGTCGCGCTTGCGGCGCGAATACGACGAGGCGTTGGACGATCTCGGCGAGGCGGCGCACGGCCGCGCGGTGTAGGTGGCAGGCCGAAGACGCAAGCTTGAGTTTAGTTCGTATCGCACTGGAGAAAATAATGGCCGATGAATTTGTTTTGACCGAGATCAGGGACCATGTCGGGATCATCACGCTCAATCGCCCGGCGGTTCTCAACGCCATCGACGTGCCGATGCTGCTGGCACTCGAACGGGCGATGGATACGCTTGAGGCGGACGACGCCGTTCGCGTCATCGTCGTCACCGGAGCCGGCGATAAGGCTTTCATGGCCGGCGGCGATATTGCCGGGCTCAATTCGCGCCAGGGTTTGGCGCATTACACCGAATTCGCGGATGTCGTTCATCGCGTGTTTCGGCGCTTTGAGACCTCCGACAAGCCGAATATTTGCGCGATCAACGGCTACGCGCTTGGCGGCGGCATGGAGTTGCTGCTGGCAACGGATATCCGTCTGATCGCCGATACGGCGCGCATCGGTCTGACGGAGATTTCGCTTGGTCTGTTTCCCGGCGGCGGCGGCACGCAGCGTGCGCCGCGTCAGATCGCGCCATGCGTCGCAAAAGAATTGATGTTCACCGGCGATCACATCGGCGCCGAGCAAGCGCTCAAATTGGGATTGGTCAATCGCGTCGTTCCGAAGGCCGATCTGATGACCGAGGCCATGGCGCTGGCCGGCCGCATCGCCGAGAAATCGCCTCTGATTTTGAAGCTCATGAAGCGCACGATCACCAATGGCTGCGACATGACGCTGGTCGGTGGTCTGGCCTATGAAGCCAGCATGATGAGCTTGGTGCTGGACAGCGAAGATGCCCATGAAGGTTGCGGCGCATTCCTGGAAAAGCGCCGGCCCAAATTCAGCGGACGGTAGCAAGACCGGGAAACCATCCGCGCTGCTGAAACCGCCTTTTCAAAGCGATTTCAGGCGGCTATGGAAGTGGCATATGAGCCAGAGGCAGATCGAGCCGAGGATTAACGCATGAGTGAAGCGGTCGAACGTCGCCAGGTTTTCAGGCTTTCGCGCGAGCGGCGTGTCTCGGATTTGATGGCGGCCGCGCGCGAGGTTTTCTCGCAAAAGGGCTATCAGGAAACCTCGACCGCGGAGATCGCCGAACGCGCCGGCGTGGTGGAAGGGACGATCTACCGGTATTTTGCCAGCAAGCGCGACCTTCTCATCAAGGTTGTCGAAGCCTGGTACGAGGAGATGATTTCGGACTATGACGAGCAGCTGAGTCAGATCAGCGGCACCTGGAACCGCTTGCGGTTCCTGATCTGGAAGCATTTGTCTGTCATTCATAAAGAGCCGGCGCTGTGTCGCTTCATGTTTACCGAACTGCGCGCCGATCCGAACTACCGGACGACGACGGTGTTCCTGCTTAACAAGGCTTATACGCGGCGTATGATCGAGATCATCGACGCCGCCATGAAGTCCGGCGAGTTCCGTTCCGATATCTCCCCCCGTATGGTTCGCGACCTCATCTTCGGCGGTGTCGAGCACCACACATGGAGCTATTTGCGCGGCGAGGGGACGTTCTCGGTCGACGGCACGGCGAATAGCATCGCCGACATGGTCTATCGCGGGATGGCCGCGCAGGCCGATCAGGCGAGCGTTCCGCTTGAACGGGTCGTGCGGCGCCTGGAAGCCGTTGCCGGCATTCTCAGTCCCGAAGCATCGACGAAGCCGGATCAGCAAGCCGCTGCGGTGAAGACAAAGAGCGCGCCGAAGCACCGTTGATGGCGCGACAAAGCGATCGGACCGGTTCGGTAATGTCGGATAGCATCGATTTCTTCTTCGACTTCGGGTCGCCCTATTCGTATTTTATCTCGGCGCGGATCGATGCCGTCGCGCAGC
>JAQSCR010000313.1 GCA_029945495.1 Pseudolabrys sp.
CCGTTCGGACGGGTCGGGCACGACCTACAACTTCGCCTATTACCTGGCCGACGTGAGCCCGGACTGGAAGACCAAGGTCGGTGTCAGCACGGCGCTGCAGTGGCCGGTGGGCATCGGCGCCAAGGGCAACGAAGGCGTTGCCGGCAACGTGATGCAGACCAAGGGCTCGATCGGCTATGTCGAGTATGCGTACGCCAAGCAGAACAAGCTTCTCCACACCAAGATGGTCAACAAGGCCGGCAAGACCGTCGAGCCGAACGCGGCCACCTTCCAGGCCGCCGCGGCCAACGCCGACTGGAAGTCCCAGCCCGGCTACGGCGTGATCCTCGCCAACCAGCCTGGTGACCAGTCCTGGCCGATGACGGCCGCGACCTGGATCCTGCTCTACAAGAAGCCGGAGAAGGCCGCCGAGACTGCCGAGGCACTGAAGTTCTTCGCCTGGTCCTACGCCAAGGGCGGCAAGTCGGCCGAAGAGCTCGACTACGTGCCGATGCCGGCCAATGTCGTGGGCGACATCCAGAAGATGTGGCAGACCGAGGTCAAGGGCGCGGACGGCAAGCCGCTGTACTCGCCGACGAACTAGACGGTGATGGGGCGGGTGGCGACACCCGCCCCTCATTCTTGGGGAGGCGCATGGCTTCGGGGGAACGAGACGTGAGCGAAGTTGCATTGAAGGGCGCAAGCGCGCCGGTGGCGGCATCGGTCTCGCGGGCGGCCGTGCTGAGACGGCTCAGACTGACCGATGCGATATTCCACGGGCTGACGCGCGGCGCATCGCTCTTGGTGCTCGCCCTCTTGAGCGGCGTCATCCTCGCTCTCGTCATCGGCGCGGCGCCGGCGCTGGGCACATTCGGTTTCGGCTTCCTGTTCGACGAATCATGGAACCCGGTGACCGAGCGGTTCGGTGCGCTGGCGCCGATCTTCGGCACCCTGGTCACTTCTTTCATTGCCATGTTCATCGCGGTGCCGGTCGGCTTGATGGTCGCCTTCTTTCTCACCGAACTCTGCCCGAAGATGCTGCGCCGTCCGATCGGCATTGCCATCGAGCTTCTGGCCGGCATTCCCAGCATCATCTACGGCATCTGGGGTCTGTTCGTGTTCGCGCCTTTCCTGCAGCAGTACGTGCAGCCGCTCTTCATCGACACCTTCGCCAACGTGCCGGTCCTGTCGACGCTGTTCGCGGGGCCGCCATACGGCATCGGCATGTTCACTGCCGGGCTCATCCTGGCGATCATGGTGCTGCCCTTCGTCACCTCGATCTCGCGCGACGTGTTCGATGCGGTGCCGCCGGTCCTCAAGGAAGCCGCCTACGGCGTCGGCTGCACGACCTGGGAAGTGTTCCGCTACGTCGTCCTGCCGTTCACGCGGGTCGGTGTCATCGGCGGATTCATGCTGGGCCTCGGCCGCGCGCTCGGCGAGACGATGGCGGTCACCTTCGTCATCGGCAACGCGCATCACGTCTCGGCTTCGCTGTTCGCGCCCGGCACGACGATCTCGGCCTCGATCGCCAACGAGTTCACCGAGGCGGTGGGCGATCTCTACACTTCGTCGCTGATCGCGCTGGGCCTCATCCTCTTCTTCATCACCTTCGTCGTGCTGGCCATTGCACGCTACATGCTGCTGCGCCTGCAGCGGCAGGGGAGGTAACGTCATGGCCCCTCCGACCACAAACACGCCCGCAAACACGACAGCAACCAAGACGGCAGCCATGGACAGCCCGCTCTACGCCGGCCGTCGCCGCCGCAACACCATCGCCAAGGGTCTGGCGTGGGCCGCCACGGCCTTCGGCCTGGGCTGGCTGGTCCTCATCCTCGGCGTGCTGCTCTACCAGGGCATCGGCGGGCTCTCGCTCGCCGTGTTCACCGAGAATACGCCGCCGCCGGGCGCCGCAGGCGGCCTGCTCAATGCGATCGCCGGTAGCCTGGTCATGACGGTGCTGGCGGTGCTGATCGGCACGCCGATCGGCATCCTGGCCGGCACCTACCTCGCGGAGTACGGCCGTCACGACAAGCTCTCGAGCGTCGTGCGCTTCATCAACGACATCCTGCTCAGCGCGCCGTCGATCGTGATCGGCCTGTTCGTCTACGAAATCCTGGTGGCGCCGATGGGCCACTTCTCGGGATGGGCCGGTGCCGTCGCGCTGGCCGTGATCGTGATCCCCGTCGTCGTGCGTACGACCGAGGACATGCTCACGCTGGTGCCCGACACATTGCGTGAAGCCGCGGCCTCGATCGGCTTGCCGCGCGCCCACATGATCGTTCGCATCGCCTATCGTGCCGCACAGGCGGGTATCGTCACCGGCATCCTGCTGGCTGTCGCCCGCATCAGCGGCGAGACG
>JAQSCR010000314.1 GCA_029945495.1 Pseudolabrys sp.
AGCCCGCCGCCCAGCGACAGGTTGAAGCGGTCGACGGCGATCTTGCGGAAGCCGTCGGAGCTGATGCCTTCCGGCATCATCACCGCCGTCACTGAATTGGAAAGCCGCTCCGTCGCCTGGCCATAGAGCTGCGGGCCCTTGCCGTCGGCGCCCCAGGCGCGCACGGCGGCACGGGTCGCATCGGCGAGGCGGGCATGGCGGGCGAATACGCCGTCGAGAGTCTCTTCCTCGAGCATCTTCAGCGATTCCTGGAGGCCGAAGAACATATGCACCGGCGCCGTGCCCACGAATTTCTGCGGCGAGCGGCCGTTCATCTGTTCCCAGTTCCAGTAATGGCGCGGCATCTTGTTCTTGCGCGACACCTCGATGGCCTTGTTGCTGACGCCGGTCAGCGACATGCCGGTGGGCAGCATCAGGCCCTTCTGGCTGCCGCCCACGGTCACGTCGATGCCCCAGGCATCCATCTTGTATTCCATCGACGCGAGCGAGGAGATCGTGTCGCTGAGCAGCAGGGCGGGATGCTTGGCCTCGTCCATGGCGCGACGGATGTCGGCCACCGGCAGCACCATGCCGGTCGCGGTCTCGTTGTGGACGGTGAGCACGGCCTTGATCGCGTGCGCCTTGTCCTTGGCCAGCCGCTCGGCGAGCTTGGCGACGTCGGCGCCGGTGCGCCAGTCGGCGGCGAAGGTCTCGACCTTGATGCCGAGGTTTTCCGCCATTTCCGCCCAGCTCAGCGAGAAGTAACCGGTCTCGACGATCAGCACGGTGTCGCCAGCCGTGAAGAGATTGGCGAGTGCCGCTTCCCAGGCGCCGTGACCGCTGGCGTTGTACATGTAGAGCGTCTGGTCGGTCTTCAGGACCCGCTTCACGCCAGCATGGCAGGCATGCTGGATGGCCAGGAACTCATCCGACATGAAGTCCAGGACCGGCCGGTCCATGGCGCGCAAAACGCGGTCGGGGATGTTGGTGGGGCCGGGATTGTTGAAGAACTGGCGTCCGCGCGGTTTGGCGTTCACGTCGATACTCCGGTCTGCGAAAGGTGCGGACATTAGGCTCGCGGCACTTGGCGAAGCAAGCGAGGCTTGCGATGCTCTGGCATTAGTTAATGTGAGGGCTCATGACCGCCGCAGCGCCGACCAACTCCGCCACAAACTCCGCCATCGTCACCGACTACAAGGCCCGCACGCCGGGGTCCGGCGCCCTGTTCGAGCGTGCCCACAAGGTTCTGCCCAGTGGCATCACGCACGATGCGCGCTATCTCGATCCCTATTCCATCCACGTCGCCAGAGCCAAGGGCGCCCGTAAATGGGACGTCGATGGCAACGAGTATGTCGACTATTTCGGCGGTCACGGCGCCATGCTGCTGGGCCATTCCCACCCCGCCGTCGTCGAGGCGGTGAAACGCCAGATGGACCTCGGCACGCACTACGGCTCGAGCCACGAACTTGAGGTGCGCTGGGCCGAACTCGTCTGCGAGTTGACGCCGTGCGCGGAGAGAGTGCGGTTCACCGCATCGGGCACCGAGGCCTCACACATGGCGATCCGGCTGGCGCGCGCCTACACCGGCAAGGACAAGATCGTGCGCTTCATCGGTCACTTCCATGGCTGGCACGACAACGTGACGGCCGGCGCCGGTGCCACCTATGACGGCGGCACCACGCCGGGTGTGCCTCAGGAAGTGAGCGCGCTCTCGATCGTGATGCCGAGTGACAACGTCGCCGCCGTTGTGAAGCTGATCGAGGAGCGCGACGACATCGCGGCCGTCAGGTTCGAGCCCTCGGGCGCGTCCTGGGGCCAGGCGCCGTTGCCGCCGGGCTTCATCCAGGCAGTGCGCGACGCCACCAGGAAGAAGGGCGTCGTCATGCTGATGGACGAGGTCATCACCGGCTATCGCTGGTCCTCAGGCGGCGCGCAGAAAGTGTTCGGCATCACGCCCGACCTCTGCATCCAGGCCAAGATCGTGGCCGGCGGCCTGCCGGGTGGCGCGGTCGCAGGCAAGCGCGACATCCTCGACCGCATCGATCACGATGCGACCGCCGCGAAGAAGATCGAGAGGATCCTGCATCCGGGCACCTACAACGCCAATCCGCTGTCGGCTGCGGCGGCGGTGACGGCGCTCACGCTGTTGCGCGACGAGGATCTCGCGGAGAAGGCCAACAAGACGGCGGCCGAGCTGCGCAAGGCGCTGACGGAAGTGCTGGTCAAGGAAGGCGTGCCGTGGGGCATCTACGGCCAGAGCTCGACCTTCCTGATCTATTCCAACCCGTTCAACGATCCGATCGATCCCGCGACCTTCGATCCGCAGAAGGTGCCTTTCGCCAAGCTCA
>JAQSCR010000315.1 GCA_029945495.1 Pseudolabrys sp.
CGGCGGAGCGTTGGCTTTCTTCCTTATCCCTCCCCCTTGTGGGGAGGGTGGCCCGCCGAAGCGAAAGCGAAGGCGGGTCGGGTGGGGGTGGCGGCCGATCGTCGACCCCCACCCCGCTCGCTTCGCAAAAGCTCAACGAGCGACCCTCCCCACAAGGGGGGGGGAAAGGAAGCAATCAATGCAGCACGAACTCGCCGTTGATCGCTTTCATCTCGGCCGGCTTGATCAATTTCGAATGCGCGACCTCGACCGAATAAAGCGGGCCTTCCAGCTTCGCCTGCCAGAACTCCAGGAATTTCTGCAGTTCGGGAAATTGCGGAAACAGGTCGTAGGCCTGCCAGACATAGGATTGCAGCAGCCAGCGGTAGTCGGGGCGCCGGTAAAGGATATGCGCCGTGGTCAGCCCGAAGCCGTTGACCTGCTTCTCGAAGTCTCTCGTCACCGTCGAACCCATTGCGTCCTCCGTATGAATCGGACACTCAGTTTCCAGTCCCGGTGCTCACCATTGCAAGCCAAAACGGTAAACAAACTGTTTAAAATCAAGGCGTTAGCAGCAGTCGCAAAGTCTGCTAACAAACCGCCAGCGGGCGATCGATGCGTTTCCGAAAATCCGCTGGAAAGCTCGCCGGCCCGGCTTTGTCGCGGCCATTAACCATGGCAATCCAGACACTTGCAGGAATTGTTGGCACTCTCCGCAAATGAGTGCTAAAAACTTTGCGGATGCCCCTTGCGGGCAAAAGGCCCTGCCCCATCTGCCATACAGGTACGGCTAAGGGTTCGGCCGGCAACCAAAAAACCAAAACGCTCAATTATTTAGGAGGACTGCCATGAAGTTCCGCCCGCTTCACGACCGCATCGTCGTCAAGCGCATCGATGCCGAGGAAAAGACTGCCGGTGGCATTATCATTCCCGACACTGCGCAAGAGAAGCCCTCACAGGGCGAAATCGTCGCCGTTGGCCCTGGTGGCCGCGACGAAGCCGGCAAATTGATTCCGATCGACCTCAAGGTCGGCGACACCATCCTGTTCGGCAAATGGTCGGGCACCGAGGTCAAGATCGACGGCCAGGATCTCCTGATCATGAAGGAATCCGACGTCATGGGCGTGATCGAAGGCGGCGCCGCCGCCAAGAAGAAAGCCGCCTAAGCAAAAGCATTCACATCTCATCCTTCGAGACGCGAGCGCCGCTCGCTCCCCAGGATGAGGACCGCAAACTGAAGGAAACGAAACAATGGCTTCCAAAGACGTAAAATTCGGCGTCGATGCCCGCGACCGCATGCTGCGCGGCGTCGACATCCTCGCTAACGCCGTCAAGGTGACGCTCGGCCCCAAGGGCCGCAACGTCGTCCTCGACAAGTCGTTCGGCGCTCCCCGTATTACCAAGGACGGCGTCACCGTCGCCAAGGAAATCGAGCTTGAAGACAAGTTCGAGAACATGGGCGCGCAGATGGTCCGCGAAGTCGCTTCGAAGTCGTCGGACCTCGCCGGCGACGGCACCACCACCGCCACCGTTCTCGCCCAGGCGATCGTTCGCGAAGGCGCCAAGTCGGTTGCCGCCGGCATGAACCCGATGGACTTGAAGCGCGGCATCGACCTCGCGGTCGACGCCATCGTCGAGCATCTCAAGGCCAACTCGAAGAAGGTCACGTCGAACGAAGAGATCGCCCAGGTTGGCACCATCTCAGCCAACGGCGACCGCGAGATCGGCGACTTCCTCGCCAAGGCGATGCAGAAGGTCGGCAACGAAGGCGTCATCACCGTTGAAGAAGCCAAGTCGCTCGAAACCGAACTCGACATCGTCGAGGGCATGCAGTTCGACCGCGGCTACATCTCGCCCTACTTCATCACCAACGCCGACAAGATGCGCGTTGAGATGGAAGATCCCTACATCCTGATCTACGAGAAGAAGCTCTCGCAGTTGCAGGAACTGCTGCCGCTGCTCGAAGCCGTCGTTCAGACCGGCAAGCCGCTGTTGATCGTCGCCGAGGATATCGAAGGCGAAGCGCTCGCCACCCTCGTCGTCAACAAGCTGCGCGGCGGTCTCAAGGTTGCCGCCGTCAAGGCGCCGGGCTTCGGCGATCGCCGCAAGGCCATGCTGCAGGACATCGCGATCCTGACCGGCGGCCAGGCGATTTCGGAAGATCTCGGCATCAAGCTCGAGAACGTCACCATCCAGATGCTGGGCCGCACCAAGAAGGTGATGATCGACAAGGAAAACACCACGATCGTCAACGGCGCCGGCAAGAAGGCCGACATCGAAGCGCGCGTCCAGCAGATCAAGGCGCAGATCGAGGAAACCACCTCGGACTACGACAAGGAGAAGCTGC
>JAQSCR010000316.1 GCA_029945495.1 Pseudolabrys sp.
CTATATCGCGATGCTGGCGGGAATTGCTGCGGTTCTGATCACGATGCGATTTATGATCAATATGGAGATAAAGGTTCAATGCGGCGGCGACGTCTGCCTGATTGACGACCGCTCATAACCTCCCGCGCAGGATCCTTAAAAATTGGCAATGCCGCGAGTGAGAACCGTCCGTTAGTCGTGTGTGGTATCACAAACAATGAAGACACACCGAGCTACTGGTGTGCCAACTGGAGTATTCTCGCTTAGTGGGTGTGTTTGTGCATGCTTAGCGTGTCGTGAACTCCCGGCCGCTGAAGCCCGCCGCTTGAAATCCAGTTGTCAGTGCTCTCCGCTGCGGCTTCGATAAGTTTTCCTGTCTGGGAAAAATCGTATGGTGATCCGGCGAGCGGACACAGTGGCGGCACAACAAAATATTCAATTCGTCGATCAAGCGCTTCGACATCGCCCAGCAATTGTCGGGCAATCAACAGGGTCAGTGCATGAAGCGCGCTTGCAATCGCGCCGATTGGTGGCCGTTCAAGCGCGCACGCATACCATGTTGGTAGAATGATGAGGCGTTGTGCGCCAAGCTTCACCGCGATGTTGACGGGCGTATTGTTTGAAATTGCACCATCGGCGAGGTACTGGCGTTCGAACTTCACCGGTGCGAACGCGGCCGGAATTGCCGTGCTAGCGAGGATGGCTTCAGCGGCCGGACCTTTTGAAAGCACGACGGATTCGCCGGACAGAATATCGGTCGCAACGACGTAGATCGGAATAGCTGCGTCTTCGAGGTTTCGATAAGGCAGATGCTCGTCGATGATTTTCCGCAGTCCTTCCGATGTTACGAGAAAGTCGCGCCGCAGCGCAAACGCCATTATCGTTCGCCATGTCACCGGAAATACATCCTGTCGGCGCAAGCCTCGCCAAATTTTCTCCAGTTTTCGGACGCCCTCGATTGTTGGATTCCCTGCATAATAAGCGCCGTTCAGGGCGCCAACACTGGAGCCAAACACCATATCGGCCGCAATGTTGTGCGCCGCGAGGGCGTGGAGCATGCCGACCTGAATCGCGCCGAAACTGCCGCCGCCTGCAAAGACGAAGGCTGTTTTTGATTGGACGGGGTTGCTCGCCATGAACGGGTGCTCCGAAGTTTATTTAAAGGCTCTGATATCCTTCGCTGGTTTCGGCTCAACCCATCCGCGCTGTTTTTGGCTCAGACTCAACCAGCAGCGCCGGAGCCTGGCCTTGTTGCCGCTGCGACGGTCCGCGGGACTGTAAATGACCCTGCAACAAATCCGAAAGTGCAGATTGCAAGACCCCAGACGTTTACGCCCAAATCGAGGGCGTACTTGCCGGAGCCCAATGCGAGAGTTGCCGGAAAGATGTGGATATGCCCAAACGTCTCGACCGCACGGAGCACGCCGATCAATACGCCCGGCCAATAGGCCAAATGGAAACTCAGAGCGCCGGCCTGCCGAATCCATGACAGCAAAAATATAGGCGCCAGACCCATGACCATCGTGCCGCTGATTGTCGTTGCCGCAATGACCGCGGGGCCGACCTTGTCGCCAAGATAAATCGTCAACAGCGGCAGATTTCCGACAACCGCCACAACGACGATGGCGATTCGCCCTGTCGTGAGCTGAGCGATGGACGGCACATTTCTTTGGGTTGACCAATCGCGCGCAGCCATTTTGGCGACACTGGTAAAGGTTGAATCTATCGTCGATCCACCGGAGAGCAGCATGATGCCATTGAATGCGAGCATCATCATCAATCCAAACGATGCGGGTACACTTACGCTGGGATCGCCCGCGAGACCAAAGGCCTTTCCATAAAGTCCGATAATACTAAAGAGAAATATAAAGCCGCCGCTCATGACGGCCGCGAGGACGAAGCTCTTCAACATGTCCCTTGGCGCGTTGAGAAAGGCTCGGTCGGTCAACACAGGGTCATGGAACGGGTAAGACAATATCTGGACTAAAGCGAGACCGCAAAATGTCAGGCCAGCGGCCGTTGTCGTCGCGTCAACGACCGGCAGTCCTTTGCTCTCAAGACCCGGAAACAGTACCGCAAGAACGATTCCCAACAGAATGAATATAACTATTGTTTGAATGCGATCGGTCAGTAAGCTGGCTCTCATTCCACCAGTCCAGGCGTATGCAACGGTAAAAAGCGTTATCAAAACTGTCGCGACCCAGTACGAACCGCTTCCTTCCGAACCGAAGTATAGCGACATGACTTTGGTGTTCGACCAGACCTCGTTGAACAAACGAAAGGCGATGGTGAGCAGAAAAACCTTGGCGCAGAACGAGCCGTATTTATGCACCAGGAATTCCGGCAG
>JAQSCR010000317.1 GCA_029945495.1 Pseudolabrys sp.
TCGGCAGCGTGCGACGGTTCAACGAGACCTTCCGCGATCTGTTTGGCCGGCCGCCGAGTGCGCTCCGCCGCCATCGCAAGGGGCAAGGGGGCGGCGCCGACACGTCGGCGCGGGACGGCGTCACCCTGCGGCTGGCCTACCGTCCGCCCTACGATTGGGCCGGCATGCTGGTCGCCCTCGCGGCGCGTGCCGTGCCCGGAACCGAATGGCTGGAGGGCGATGTCTGGCACCGGCGGATCGAACTCGACGGGACAAACGGCACGGTGGCGGTGGCCCACCTGCCGGCGCGCCATTCGGTGGCGGTGACGATCCGCTTCCCTTCGGTGAAGGCATTGCCTGCCATCGTGGCGCGCATCAGGCGCGTCTTCGATCTGGGCGCCGAGATCACCACCATCGGCAGCCATCTGGCGCGCGATCCCAGGCTCGCGCCTCTGGTCGCGCGCCGCCCCGGACTGCGCGCGCCGGGCGACTGGGAGCGCGAGACGATCGTGGCCGGCATCGACGACGACACACCGCCGGCATGGCGGCCATGGAATGCCTATGCCGTGCAGCACCTCAGGATGGCAGACCGTGGCTGAGCAGCTCCAGTTCCTCGTCGACCGGCTGGCGACGCCGATCGGCGAACTCGTGATCGTGGCCGACCGTGCGGGCAAGCTGCGGACCATCGACTGGACCGATCACGAGACGCGCATGCTCCAGTTGCTCGACCGCTACTACGGCAAGGGTGGCTATGCGCTCGACCGCGCCCGCGATCCGGGCGGCCTGACCCGCGCCATGCGCGCCTACTTCAAGGGCGACATCGCCGCGATAGACAGGCTGCCGGTGGAGACCGCGGGCACGCCATTCCAGACCAGCATTTGGCGGGCGCTGCGCAAAATCGGCAAAGGCCGCACCATCAGCTACGCCGAGCTGGCGCGGCGCATCGGCAAGCCGCGCGCCATCCGCGCGGCCGGACTCGCCAACGGCCAGAACCCGATCAGCATCGTCGTGCCCTGCCATCGCGTGATCGGCTCGGACGGCAGCCTCACCGGCTACGGCGGCGGCCTGCCGCGCAAGCAGTGGCTGCTCGAGCACGAAGGCGCTTTGCGCTGACTCAGGGCTGGCTGACTCAGGGCTGGCTGACTCAGGGCTGGCTGACTCAGGGCTGAAGGTCGAGTCCCTTGTAGAGCGCGGCGCTGTAGATGCCGTGGGCGCGGATACCCTTGATCGACTTCTTAGCCACCAGGAAGAGCCGCGAATGGGCAGCCGGGATCATCAGCGCCTCGTCGTGGACCTTGCGCTGAACCTCCTGGAAGTTCTTCTCGCGCTCGGCATCCGTCGTGGCGGTGCGGCCGGCGTCGAGTAGACGATCGGTTTCGGCGTCGTTCCACATCACGCGGTTGGGAACCGGCCGGTTCTTGGAGTGATAGTAAAGATACATCTGATCGCCGGCCGATGTGTAGGGCACCGACAGGGTCCAGATGTCGTAGTCCTGCTGGGCGATCTTCTGGAAGAACACCGTCGGATCCCAGGTCTGGATCTTGATGTCGATGCCGACCGTGCGCGCAGCCCCCTGCAGCACTTCCGACAGCTTGGGGTTCTGGCCCACCGTGTAGGAATACATCAGCAGCTCGAGCTTCTTGCCGTCCTTGTAGCGAAAGCCGCCCTCGCCCACCTTCCAGCCCGCTTCGTCGAGCAGCCTCTTGGCCTTCTCCGGGTCGCGCTTGGTCAGCACGTCGAGCGTCGCCGGTTCGAAGTCGAGCGATTTCGGATGCACCAAAGAGCGCGCGGTTTCGGCCTGGCCAAAGAAGATCGCCTTGTTGATCTCCTCGCGATCGACCAGGAGGGAGAGCGCAAGGCGAACGCGCTTGTCGGAAACGTTCTCGCGCGTGCTTTTGAAACCCCAATAGTACATCGCGAAGTCGGCGGTGGGCTCGTAGATCGCGAGGTTCGGCGCCTTGCGGAAGGTCTCGATCGCCTGCAACGGGTTCCAGTGACAGAAATCGGCCTGACCCGAGAGCATGGTGGCGATGCGCGTCGTTTCCTCCGGCACGATGCGCCAGATCATGCGCTCGTACTTGACCGGCCCCTTGTTGCTGTAGACGTCGGTCGGCCCCCATTTGTAGGCGTCATGCCGCTTCAGCACGAGTTCCTTGCGTGGCTGCCAGCTCTCCCAGCACAGCGGACCTGTGCCGTCGAACCCTTTGACTCCGAAATCCGGACCCAGCGTCTCGACGTTCTCCTTGTTGATGATGGTAGCGGCGAAGTTCGCGAGGTCGACCAGCAGCTCCGAGTGCGGCCGCTTCAGTTGGTAGACCAGCGTGTAAGGGTCCGGCGCGGTCAGTC
>JAQSCR010000318.1 GCA_029945495.1 Pseudolabrys sp.
CGCGTACTGCTCGGTCACCGTGCGGTCGGGGTCGCTGAGCATCTCGAAGTTCAGCCCATCACGATCGCGGAACTCGGCTAGCTTCGCGGGGTCGTCTCGGGAGACGCCGACGACCGTGTAGCCGGCGCTCTTCAGCGAGTTGAGATTGTCACGGAAGTCGCACGCCTGCTTCTCGCAGCCGGGCGTCATGGCCTCGGGGTAGAAGTAGAGGATGACCTTCTGGCCGCGGAAATCGGCGAGCGACACGGAGGTGCCGTCTTGGTCGGTGAGGGTGAAAGCCGGTGCGACGGCCCCCGCTTCGAGTCTCTCGGTCATGTGTCTCCTTCGCTCAGGTCTCATGCTAATCTTGTTCGTCGGCCCACGGATTCTCCGAAGGGCCTTGGCACCTCTAGCTCAATTGGCAGAGCAACTGACTCTTAATCAGTGGGTTCCGGGTTCAAGTCCCGGGGGGTGCACCAACTTTCCAGCAAGTACAAGGGTTCCGCTCGATCGAGCGGGACCCTTTCTCTTTGGAGTCATGATTTAGTCATGATTGCGAACTCCCACTAGCGTTTCGCGCGTCTTAGCTGTGGTGCACACTCGGGAGCAGACGCAGCGAAAGGGCGGCCCATGAGCACTGACGGTGAGAGGAAGGGCGCTCTTGGTGAGCACGAGCGGCGCGGCCGGAAGTACATCCCAGCGATGGCCTCCTTCGTCAAAACGCTCGACGGTGCTCGCGACGATGCGCCGGATTTCATGTGGATCGCAATGATCGGTGTGATGGACGGGGACGCGCTAGTGAGTGCGCTCGTGAACGTCCAGCGGGCAGCGGTCCAACGGCATCCTGGTCGAGGCAACAAGGCGCGCTTCGATGGTCGGCTCTCGACCCTGGAGGGCTGGAGCTCAAAGGACCGTGCGAGGCACCTGCCAGCGCTAGTGAAGGCGATCGGCGATGGCGGGCTCCTGCCTGACAAGGTGCTCGCAGTGCTCAGGCTGTACGAAAACCTGCCGGGCGGTTGGTTGCTTGTCGACCCTTGGGCGGATCGAAAAGTTTCTGTCAAGATGGACTCAGCGCTGACGTTGCTCGCGAGAGCGATCGCAGAGTGGAGTCGAGGGGACCATCTAAACGCTCTCACAAAGTATTTGACGTTCTGTTGGGCAGTGCTGGCCGGAGGAATGACCTGGGACAAGAAGTTCGCCGAGTACATGTCGGACTTCCCTGCAAATTCTTCCAGACGATCCGCAGCGGGGACCATGATTCGAGCGGCGTACAGCGCGCACCAGGGGGTACGAGACGCGAGGGGTGAATCCGAAGCCGCGATCGCAAACGCATTCGCGTCCAAATTCTGGAACTTCAACTGGAAGATCACTGACTGCATCCTGGCAAGCGACCTATCTACCCAGGTCGATGTTTCTACTCCCGGTGCGTCTTCCGAGGTGATAGATCCTGAAGGGGCCGGCCCCGCCGACGCTTCTGAATTGATCGAGGCAGACGACGTTACTAGGCTCGTGGACCGTTGTGCAGCGCAATACACGCGTCTTATCGATGCGTACTTCGACTCACCGGATCGCGACCTCATGCACCCCTTGGCGGAAGAGGTGACTTCCGGACTCATTCTTCGAGTTATCACCGGTGCTGCGTCTCTTTGCCGTGCCCCTCATCAGTGGTCATCACAGTTTGCATCCACCAACCTGCGCCAACTTGCTGAGACCGAGATTGTTCTTGGCTGGCTCCGCGCCCACCCGGAAGACTTCGAGAAGTACAGGGACTATGGTCTTGGGCGCGAGAAACTGGCGTGGCTACACGTCGAAGATTTGGTCTCCTCCTTGGAGAATGTGCCCGAGGAGCTGTCCGGGGTCGCGGATAAACTTGAGCGCCGTAAACGCGAAGCGCCGATCCTCGACGTCACCGTTGTCAGCATTGAGTCCACATTTACAGGGATCTCACTCCGGGCGATGGCTCAGGAGCTAGGGATGGAGTCTCTTTACCGAACGGTCTTCCAAGTATCCAGCGGCGAGATACACGGCGAATGGGAACCCGTGAGCCGCGAGAACCTCCAACGTTGTCACAGCCCGTTGCACCGTTGGCACTACGTTCCATCTACCGAGCCACCATGGATACACGATCTGACGCTGCCCGAGATGGTCGTGAATATGACGGAGCGTTTGGTTGGCATTGGGATCGAGATGCTCAATCGGTCTGACTAGCGACCCAGCGCTCGTTCGCGGTGAGCCGACACCGCCTCGACAACTTCGTCCAATCGATCCGGCCAGAGGTCTGCGTACGTGTTGAGTGTCATGGATGCGTCGGCGTGACCGAGCATCCGCTGAACGACCTCT
>JAQSCR010000319.1:0-15782 GCA_029945495.1 Pseudolabrys sp.
GGGGCTGATCCCCTACATCAAGACCATCGGCCTGTTCCGCAACAAGGCGAAGAATGTCGCGCTGCTGGCGCGCAAGCTGATCGACGAGTTCGGCGGCGAGATGCCGCGCACCCGCGACGAACTGGTGTCGCTGCCCGGCGTCGGCCGCAAGACCGCCAATGTCGTCTTGAACATGGCGTTCGGCCAGCCGACCATGGCGGTCGATACGCACATCTTTCGCATCGGCAATCGCACCGGACTGGCGCCGGGCAAAGACCCGCTAGCGGTTGAGCTGGAGCTCGAGAAGGTCATCCCGGCGAAATACATGCTGCATGCGCATCACTGGCTGATCCTGCACGGGCGCTACATCTGCCTGGCGCGCAAGCCGCAATGCGACCGGTGCATCATCGCCGATCTTTGCCAGTGGCCGGGCAAGACAGCCAACACGCCGCCCTGACTAGCGCGCCGGCTCGATCAACTCCGCCCGCGCGCCCGCTATCTTCTTGTGGACATGCACCATGAACGCCATGGCGAAGATCGGCGTCGCTAGATTGAGCAGCGGGATCGATACGAACAGGGCGATCACCATGCCGGCGAGAAACACATAAGTCCCCCGCGCCTTGCGCATCGCCTTGGCCTCGGCCGGCGGATGAAAACGCATGGCGGCGAGCTCGAAATATTCGCGGCCGAGCAAATACGCGTTCGCCACAAACAGAATGACGAAGCCGAAGCCGGCAAACAGCACGAACGGCAAGGAGAACAGATAGACGACGATCGCCAGCAGCGCGATCTTGATGCCTTCGATCAGCGCGCGAAACACCGGCAGCGGCCGGCCAGCCGGTTCGGCCGGATAATATTCGTGCTCCACGAGCTCGGCGACCTCGTCGACGAAGAAACTGCCGACAAAGGCGGTGACCGCCGGCATCAGCAGCAGCGCGCCGGTGACGATGCCTAAGCCCGCCATGATCGACAGCACCCAGGCCAAAGCCGCCCAGGCGGTGTGCGGCGCCATGCCGGCCGTCTGCTCGGCCCAGCTCGCGCCGCTGTCGGCAAGGCTGGCGAGCACGCGCTGCATGCCGATGCCGATGATGACGATCAACAGCAGCGCCAGCCCGACGGCCTTCCACAGCACGCGGCGCAACGGCGGCGAGAACATCTGGGAGAGAGCTTTAAGGGCGGCGTCGATCATGAGGGCAGAGGTAGTATCGATCCGCGGCGAGAGCAAGGTGACGGCGTTTTCTTACCCTCCCCGCAAGGGGGAGGGTAAGGGACGGCTCGCTACGCCACCTGTACCTGATCCTCGTCCACCGGCGCCTCGTCCACCGGCACCAGCGACACCATCAAATCCGGGTCGGTGGCCGGCAGGTCGGCCCAGGCCATGGCCTTGTAGTCGAAGCCGCGCACGATGGTCGGCTTGACCACTTCGAAATAGGGCGAGATGTCGAAATCGCGCGGCGCATACAGCGACGAATGGCGAATCTCGAGAATTTCCTCGCGCGCCACCTCGCTCTCCAGCAGCGTCACTTTCGGCAGGATCGGATAGCGCACGTTCTCGAACGCCTGCGCGATCAGCGCTGAGCAGATGATCCGCGTCGGGTGCCCTGAACCGAGCGCCATCATGCGGCGGCGCCAGCGCTGGGGGATCGGCAGGGGCAGCAGATAGCGCATCAGGTCGATGATGTTCTTGAGATCGTAGTCGAAGCCGATGCGCTCCGATGCATAGGTGCAGACGCGCGCCCGGTCTTCGTCGGTCAGGCCGGTCGGCCGGCAGATGCGAGTGTGGAAGCGGGCGTATTTCGACAGCGGCGCGGCGACCACGCCTTCGCCGATATTGGCCTCGACCAGCACCAGCGGCTCGCCGTTTGCTGTGGTGCGATCGCCAATCGACCCGACATACAGCGCGGCATGCGACCAGGTCGACTGCGTGAGATACTTGATGACGCCGGAAATGTGGTTATTGCCTTCGACGAGGATCACGTCGCCGGGCTTGAGCGTTGCGAGCAACGCCGCAGGATCGGTCGGTGTGAAGGGCTCGTAGCCCTGCGCCGGCTTTTCCAGATATTGAGCGAGAAATCGCCCGATTCCGTCCGCTACGAAACTCATGCCCCGCCCTTGTCGCGCCGTCCCGACGCTTAAGCTGACGCCTGCTTCCCCGGTGCGCGGATTTTTCTTCCGCGCTTTGTTGCCAGCAATCTACGCAGGACTCATTGCAAATTAGTTCATCCGGTTCGGTATCGATTCACGTTGCGTTAGCCATGGAAACCGTTGCGGAATGTGGATTCATGCGCATCGGGACATGCAAATGGAAAGCTTTCGGATACCATGTTGCGGCTTGTCCGCGTCCTCCGTGCTAGGGATTATGAATGTCGAATGGTTCAAGCGCGCGCCCGAAGGCGCTGATCGCCTGGTCGAGTGGCAAGGACTCGGCCTGGGCGCTGCACCTGGCGCGGCTGGCCGGCGACTATGACATCGTCGGTGCGCTGACCACGGTGACCGATACCTTCGGGCGCGTCAGCATTCACGGCGTGCGCGAGGAGTTGCTCAAGGCGCAGCTTATCGCCGCCGGCCTGCCGGCGACGATCGTGCGCATTCCCTATCCGTGCAGCAACGAAATCTACGAGGCGCGCATGGCGGCGGCGATGCAGGACGCCATTGCCGCCGGCGTGACGCATGTCATCTTCGGCGATCTGTTTTTGCGCGACATCCGCGATTACCGCGAAGCCAGGCTCAAGCCGATCGGCGTGACGCCGGTGTTTCCGGTGTGGGAGATGCCGACCGACGCGTTGGCGCGCACCATGATTGCCGGTGGCGTCGAGGCCTATCTCGCCACCGTCGATCTGAAGAAGCTGCCGGCCTCGTTCGCCGGCCGCCGTTTCGATCAGGAATTGCTGGCCGATCTGCCGGCCGGCATCGATCCGTGCGGCGAGAACGGCGAGTTTCACACCTTCGTCGCGGCCGGGCCGATGATGCAGGGGCGCGTCGCGGTGCGTGTCGGCGAAACGGTCGAGCGCGATGGTTGTGCGTATGCGGATTTGGTGATGGCAAATTAGTTGTCGTCCCCGCGCAGGCGGGGACCCAGTAACCCAAGAGCTGTCCGTGATTACTGGATGCCCGCCTTCGCGGGCATGACAGCAAGAGAACTTACCCCCGCAACGCGCCGCCGGTGCGCTTGCCAACCTCGGTGACGATCTTTGCGGCCAGGGCGTCGATTTCCTGATCGGTCATGGTCTTCTCTCGTGGTTGAATAGTAACCGCGATGGCGACCGACTTCTTGCCTGGTTCGATGCCGGTGCCTTCATAGACGTCGAACACGGTGACGCCGACGATCAGCTTCTTGTCGACGTTCTGCGCAGCGCGGGCGATGTCGGCGGCTTTCACTTTGCTCTCGACGACAAAGGCGAAGTCGCGCTCGACCGGCTGGAACGCCGCCAACTCCAAGAGCGGCTTGGCGCGCGTCGGTTTGGCCTTGGCTGCGGGCAAGTTTTCCAGGATTACTTCGAAACCGGCCAGCGGGCCGTCGGCTTTCAGCGCGGCGAGGATGCGCGGATGCATCTCGCCGAAATGGCCGAGAATATTCTGCGGGCCGATCTGAATCGTGCCGGAGCGGCCGGGATGAAACCAGACGGGTCCACCCGGCACCACTTGCAGCGCCTGCATCGGCGCGCCCGCCGCGGCGAGCACCGCGAAAGCGTCGGCCTTGGCGTCGAACACATCGACCGGCTTGGGCGCGCTCGACCAATGACGGCCGATGCCGTCCGCCTTGGCGAGGCCGCGGCGCACGCCGCTGGCGGCGGTGAATTGATCCTCGGGCTTGTCGCCCTTGAAAATCTGTCCGACCTCGAACAGCGCGACGTCGGCGTAGCCGCGATCGGCATTGCGCTGCGCCGACAGAATGAGGCTGGCGAGCAGACTCGGCCGCATGTCGGACAATTCGGCCGCGATCGGATTCGCCAAAGCCAGTTCGGGCTTGCCGCCGCCGAACAGCTCGGCCTCGCGCTTGGACACGAACGACCAGGTCACCGCTTCGGTCAGGCCGCGCGCGGCGAGCGCGCGCTTGGCCTTGCGGGTGCGCACTTGGATCGGCGTCAGCACCGGCTTGCGGGCATCGGGGCCGCTCGGGAACGGCGTCGAGGGCACCTTGTCGACGCCGACAATGCGCACCAGTTCCTCAACGATATCGGCGCGGCCATGCACATCCGGCCGCCACGACGGCACTGCGACCTTGATGCGCTCGCCGGAGCCGGCGGCGAAGAAGCCGAGGCGCTCGAGCGTGCGGCGAATCTCGACCGGCGACAATTTGACGCCGGCCAGGCGCGGCAGTTCGCTTAAGGGGAAGTCGATGATGGTTTCCTTCGGCGTCGGGTCGCCGGCGATCACCGCCTCGGACGCCTCGCCGCCGCACAGGTCGATCACCATCTGAGTGGCAAGATCGAGGCCGGGGATCATGAAGTTCGGATCGACGCCGCGCTCGAAGCGATAGCGCGCGTCGGTATTGATGCCGAGCTTGCGGCCGGTCTGCGCGATGTTCACGGCGTCCCACAGCGCCGATTCGATCAACACGTCGATGGTGTTCTCGTCGCAACCGGATTCTTCGCCGCCCATGATGCCGGCAAGCGATTCAACGCCCTTCTCATCGGCGATCACGCACATCGCGGCGTCGAGCGTGTAGGTCTTGCCGTCGAGCGCCTTGAGCGTCTCGCCGTTGACGGCGCGGCGCACGGTGAGATTGCCTTTGACCTTCTTGGCGTCGAACACATGCAGCGGGCGGCCGCGGTCGAAGGTGATGTAGTTGGTGATGTCGACGAGCGCGTTGATCGGACGCAGACCTATTGCAGTAAGCCGCTTCTGCAGCCAGTCCGGCGACGGGCCGTTCTTGACGCCGCGCACCAGACGCAGGCCGAAGGCGGGGCATAACGGATGCGTCGCGCCGAAATCGAGCGTGACCTTGACCGGGCAGGGGAATGTGCCGGCGATGCGCTTGGGCGCATTTTCCTTGTAGTCGCCGATCAAGGTGGCGCCGAGGTCGCGGGCGATGCCGTTGACGGATGTGCAATCGGAACGGTTCGGCGTCAGATTGATTTCGATGACCGGCTCGTTGAGGCCAAGAACTTCGGCGAACGGCTTGCCGATCGGCGCGTCCGCCGGCAGTTCGATGATGCCGTCGCTGTCGGATGAAAATCCGATTTCGGCGCCGGAGATCATCATGCCCTGGCTCTCGACGCCGCGAATCTTGCCGACGGCGAGCGTGATGTCCTTGGCCGGAATGTAAGTGCCCGGCAAGCCGAGCACGGTCTTCAAGCCGGCGCGCGCATTCGGCGCGCCGCAGACGATCTGCAGCGGCGTGCCGGTGCCATTGTCGACGGTGCAGACGCGCAGGCGATCGGCGTTCGGATGCTGTTCGGCGGTGATGATCTGGGCGACCTTGAACGCCTCGAATTCCTTCGCCTTGTCCTCGACGCGCTCGACCTCGAGCCCGATCATGGTCAGTTTGTCGACGATCTCGTCGAGCGAGGCGACCGTGTCGAAATGTTCTTTCAGCCAGGACAGGGTGAACTTCACGCGCTGAGCCCCCCGGCCAGAGTCGGGAAATCGAGCGGGCGGAAGCCGTAATGCGACAGCCAGCGTACGTCGGCCTCGAAGAAGGCGCGCAGATCGTTGATGCCGTATTTCAGCATGGCGATACGGTCGATGCCCATGCCCCAGGCGAAACCCTGGTACTCGTCCGGGTCGAGGCCGCAATTGCGCAACACGTTCGGATGCACCATGCCGCAGCCGAGAATCTCCAGCCAGTCGGTGCCTTCGCCGAAGCGGATTTCGCCCTTGTCGCGGCGGCACTGGATGTCGACTTCCATCGACGGCTCGGTGAACGGAAAGAACGACGGCCGGAAGCGCATGTTGACGGAGTCGACCTCGAAGAACGCCTTGCAGAATTCCTCGAGAATCCATTTCAGGTGGCCGAGATGCGAGGTCTTGTCGATGACCAGACCCTCGACCTGATGGAACATTGGCGTGTGCGTCTGGTCCGAGTCGGAGCGGTATGTGCGGCCCGGGATGATGACGCGGATCGGCGGCTTCTGCGTCAGCATGGTGCGCACCTGAACCGGCGAGGTGTGCGTGCGCAGCAACAGCCGCGAGCCGTCCGGCTTTGGCGGGAAATAGAACGTGTCGTGCATCTCCCGCGCCGGATGGCCTTCCGGGAAATTTAATTTGGTGAAGTTGTAATCGTCGGTCTCGATATCCGGACCTTCAGCAACGGCAAAGCCCATGTCGGCGAAGATCGCGGTCAGTTCGTCGATCACCTGGCTGATCGGATGCACGCGGCCGAGCTCGGCCGGCGTCTCGCGCGTCGGCAGCGTGACGTCGACGGTCTCGGAGGCGAGACGCGCGTCGAGTGCCGCCATGCCGAGCGCATCCTTGCGCGCGGCGATCTCAGTAGTGATGCGTTCTTTCAGCCCGTTGATCGCCGGGCCCTTGGCCTTGCGCTCATCCGGCGTCATCGCGCCGAGCGTCTTGAGCAGCGCGGATACCAAACCGCTTTTGCCAAGCGCGGATACCCGCACGGCCTCGAGCGCCGCTTCGTCCTTGGCGGCGCCGACAGCACTCAGGAGTTCGGTTTCAAGCTTTGCGATGTCGGACATGGGTTCCCAGCAACCAGCTTTTAGCTGGTCACGGCCGGTTTTGTCCCGGCCATCCACGTCTTGCTAGCGGCAAAGGAAGGCGTGGATGCCCGGCACAAGGCCGGGCATGACGACGTTCTGATTTACGCCGTGGCGCGCGGCGTTTCGGCCGGAGCCGGAATCGCGGCCTTGACCTTCTCGACGATGGCCGCAAAGGCCGCCGGCTCGTTGATCGCGATGTCGGAAAGAACCTTGCGATCGAGGTTCAGGCCGGACTTGATGAGGCCATCGATGAAGCGCGAGTAGTTCAGTCCGAACGGACGCACGGCGGCGTTCAGGCGCTGGATCCACAAAGCGCGGAACGTGCGCTTCTTGCGCTTGCGGTCGCGGAAAGCGTACTGGCCGGCCTTTTCGACCGCCTGCTTGGCGACGCGGATGGTGTTCTTGCGGCGGCCATAGAAACCCTTGGCGGCCTTGTAGACTTTCTTGTGCTTGGCGTGGGCGGTAACGCCACGTTTGACGCGGGACATGAGTGTGCTCCTAGTTGGTCAGGCAAACGTTGAAATGATCGGGGTCGACAACTTCAGTCCGGACTAGCCGTTTGGCATCCAGTACTTCTTGACGTTGTCGCCATCGGTCTTGAACAGCACCGCAGTGCCGCGATGTTCGCGGATCTGCTTGGTGGTGCGCTTGATCATTCCGTGACGCTTGCCGGCCTGCTGGTATTTCACTTTGCCGCCGGCGGTGATCTTGAAGCGCTTTTTAGCGCCCGATTTGGTCTTCAACTTGGGCATTTTGCTCTCCAGGTCGGCCATCTTTGCGAGGCAACGTGCGCCCTGCGTGGCCGGGATGCGTTCATGACCGAGGGTCATGGAACGGGTGCTCGGTATTGAGCGGGTATCGCCGCCACGGCAGCCCTAACGGCCGGTCGGCGAGAGCGCGGCTTATGCCAGAGGTGGCCAAAGCTTGCAACTCAATCCCGCGCCGGGCCGTTAACCGGAAAATCGGGCGCGGTGCTTGTTTTCGGTCAAAACGGCATCAATTCAGTCGTGCAAGCGTGAAATACTGGCAAAAGTCCCTCTGGTTTCCGCAAGCCCCAGGAGTTCGCCATGCTGCGCAGCGTAAAAATGACGGCCGCCGCCGTGCTGTCGCTTGGTTTTGCTGTCGCCGGGCCCGCCGCCAGGGCCAGCGCCGCGTCCCATGATGGCAATTGGTCGGTCCTGATCGTCACCGAAAAGGGCACCTGCGATAAGGCGTACCGCTACAGCGTGGCGGTGGCGAACGGCCAGGTCCGCTACCAGGGCGATACGGCGGTCAATTTCAACGGCACGGTCGACCAGCGCGGCGCGGTCACGGTCAACATCAGGCTCGGCGAGCAGGGCGCCAGCGGCACCGGCCGCCTGGCGAAGGACAGCGGCACGGGGACTTGGCGCGGGGTCGGCGGCGCCGGCCAGTGCGCCGGCCGCTGGGAAGCCGAACGGCGCTAAAACGCAACGCGCGCCGGGATTACCGGCGCGCGGGCATTTCTTTGGACGATTTCGCGGTGCGTCCGCTCAGCGCGGCGCCAGCAGCATCACCATCTGGCGGCCTTCGAAGCGCGGCTCCGACTCGACCTTGCACATCTTGTCGGTGTCGTCCTTCACGCGCTGCAGCAGCTTGTAGCCAAGCTCCTGGTGGGCCATTTCGCGGCCGCGGAAGCGCAAGGTGATCTTGACCTTGTCGCCTTCCTCGAAGAAGCGCTCCATCGAACGCATCTTCACCTGGTAATCGTGATCGTCGATCATCGGCCGGAGCTTGATCTCCTTGATCTCGACGACTTTCTGTTTCTTGCGGGCTTCCGCCGCTTTCTTCTGCGCCTGGAATTTGTACTTGCCGTAGTCCAGGATTTTGGCGACAGGCGGGACCGAATTGGGGGCGATCTCGACCAGATCAAGCCCGGCCGCCTGGGCAAGCCCGATGGCGGCCTCGGTCAGGACAACACCTTTGTTGTCGCCGGTGGCATCGATCAGCTGAACCTCGCGGGAGCGGATCTCCTCGTTGATGCGCGGGCCGCCTTTTTCGGCGGGCAGTGCGGATTTTTGCGGACGACGAATGGCTAGTCTCTCCTCATGCTGTTGCGACAGGTAGTCTTATAGCATCCTGCATCAATCATAGCCGAAAAACGGTGACGATGCTTAGGGGCAGGATACCGCGCCCGGTATAGGCGAAAGATCGGGACAAACGTCGAATAAGTCAACGCGGTTCCGCCCATTTGGCCATGATTGGTCGGAATCGCCGTAAAAGCGTTCAAATTGCACTAATTTTTTCGATGGCCGGGGCCAGAACGGGCGCTTCGCCGCGGCCGGCCACCTCGCCATAGATCCGCAGCATCTGTTCGGCGCCGATATGGGCGTCGAAATGGCCAAGCACCCAATCGCGCCCGCGCCGGCCGATGGCCCGCACAGCCGGCTCGGGCATCGAAAATAACTGCATGAGAGCCGCCGCCAGCGCCCGGTCGTCGCCGGCATGAAAGCGCAACCCGGTGATGCGGCTTTCCGGAACCGCCGGCGCGGTCAGCACGACGTCCGGCCCGGCACCGAGGTCGGACACGATCACCGGCCGCTGCATGGCCTGCGCCTCAAGCATCGATCGTTGTACGCCTTCCGGCTGCACCGCCGCCGACACCACCACGCACGCCGCGCCATAGGCCGCCGGCATATCGCGCACCGGCGCGGCCATGCGGATCACGTCCATGGTGCCGGTCTCCAGCACCAGGTCCCAAAGCTCGCCGGTGTAATTGGTGTGGCCGCGATCTTCGCCGACAAAGACGCAGAGGAAATTGGTCAGGCCGAAATCCTTCAGCCGCTGCATAGCGCGCACTGCGACGTGATGGCCTTTGCGGCGCAGGATGCGGCCGGCGATCAGAATGATCTTGGTGTCGTCGTTGACGCCCCATGCTTGCCGCACCGCGGCGATCCGTTCGCGCGTAACGCGGGCCGGATCGAAATGATCGAAGTCGATGCTGCACGGCACGACCGCGATTCTTTCCCACGGCGTGCAGTAACGGTCATTGACCAGCTGCGCGATCTGCTCGCAGCCGGCGACGACGCGGTCGCCGCGCGCCATCACGCCGTTATACAGGCGCTTGAGAATATTCTGTTCGCGAAAGCCCTTGTACCAGCTGGTGACGAAGGGAATGCCGCGCAGGCGCGCCGCGATATAGGCGCTCCAGGCGCCGGCGCGGCCGAGCGCGTGGATGATATCGCAGTCGCGTTCGCGCGCCAGTCTGATCAGCACGGCGGCGTTGCGCAACATGACCAATGGATTTTTGCTGGCGACATTGAGCGGAACGAACTCGGCGCCGGCGCCGGTGATATCGGCGAGCAGCCGGCCGGCGCGCGCCACCACGATCGCACGGTGGCCGGCGCCATGAAGAATGCGCACCAGCTCAACCGCGCCGATTTCGGCGGCGCCGACATCGAGCGTCGGCACGACGATCATGACGGTGATCGGCTTTTCAAGCGGCGCGGCGAAGGTCGCGGTGCCGGCGCCCACATTGAGCGCGCGCGCGGCGTTTCCTGTCACCGCCGCAGGCCTTTCACGCGTGGAATAACTCGACATACCGTCGCAGCCTCAATCCATCGGATGGCGGAATTCAAAGGTCGTCACGGGAAGCGGAGCGGATCAGGCGTCGCGGGCCAATAGCGAAGTGTAAACGCCGCGTATGGCTTCAGCAACGCTTTGCGGCGAAAACATGAATTCGGCGAATTGGCGGGCGCGGGCGCCCAAAGCCTCATAAGCGGTCACGTCGAGTGCCAGCGCCGCCGCGGTCGCACGTGCGAGTTCCCCGAGATTGCCCGGCCGCACCAGCCAGCCGGTACGCAATTCGTCGCGCATGCGCGGCGGGCACAACAGATTCTCCGGCAAGGCGCCGACCGACGTGGCCACAACCGGCCGTCCGAGCGCCTGCGCCTCGGCGGCGGCGCGGCCCGACAAAGGCGGTTCCAGCGACGGAACGACCACCACGTCGGCGGCGGCCAAAGCCGTCGGCATGTCGGCATGATGGCCGACCAGCCGGATCAGCGTGTCGATGCCATGCTCGTGGGCGCGCCGCTGGAGCGCGTTGCGATAGCGCACCTGGCCGCGGTCTTCGCCGACGAAGACGAAAGCGATATTGCGGTCGCCGCCGCCGACCATGAGGCGGGCGGCGTCGATCACGGTCATCTGGCCGTTCCACGGCGCGATCCGCCCCGGCACCAGCACCACACGCATGTGCGGCAGCAGGCCCCAGGCGCGGCGCAAGGCGGCGACACGCTCGACGTTGATCGCCGCCGGATTGAACCTGGCCGTGTCGACCGAGCGCGGGATGACGGTGATGCGCTCGGGTGGAATCTTGTAGCGCTCGATCATGGCGCGCGAGATGTAGCTCGACGGGGCGATGACCCGGTTGCCTCTTGCCAATGAACCGCGAAATGTCGTGCCCGGCCATGAATCGCCGGCCAGCCGGTCGGGAAACGAGGTGACCAGGAACACCGGCATGCGGTCGGTGGCGGCAATCGCGCTCCACGCCGCGCCGGCGCTTTGCGCGTGCACGATATCGATGCGCTCGCCGGCGATCAGCTTCTGCAGATGGCGGGTATTGCGGGCGATGCGCAGCGGGTTGACGGTATCGGTGATCATCGGCAGCCATTCGCCGCCGAAGGCGCGCAGTTCGCCGACCAGCGGGCCTTCGCCGCCGGCGACAATGGCGCGGGCGCCCGACTGCAACAGCGTCAGCGCGATATCGACCGCGGCCTGACCGACGGGATCGTCGCGCAGCGCCGGCACAAGCTGCAGGATGGTGGCGCCGGCAAGCGAGCGCGTCCGGGGGCGGGCGGCGATCACCATCGGCAAAACCGGTTGTTTGCCCCACTTGCGCAACGCCGCACGATGAGGCGAGAAGGGAATATCGAAATGCTGCCTGATCCTGATAGGGCCGAACCGCTCATGAGCGAAGCTCGTCTGACAAGCCTGGTTGTCGAATCGCCGCCGCCTGCGCGGACAATTGCCGTGCGCGCGCGCGAGAGCAAGGGAAACGATAGCGGGCCCGGCCTGGTCTGGCTCGGCGGTTTCAAGTCCGACATGGTCGGCAGCAAAGCTTTGGCGCTGGATGCCTGGGCGGAGGGACATGGCCGCGCCTGCCTGCGCTTCGACTATTCCGGCCACGGCTCCTCAGGCGGCGACTTCAAGGACGGCACCATCGGCCGCTGGCTGGAGGAATGCGTCGCGGTCTATAAGAAATACTGCCGCGGCCCGCAGGTGGTGGTCGGCTCGTCGATGGGCGGCTGGCTCGCGCTATTGCTGGCGCAACGCCTGCGCGAACTAAAAGACGCCGCGCCGCAAGAATCAGCATCCCTTGCCGGCTTGGTGCTGATCGCGCCGGCGGTCGACTTCACCGAAGAGCTGATGTGGAAGCTGTTCTCCAGCGCGATCAAACGCGAGATCGAGACCAACGGCTTCTGGCTGCGGCCGTCGGAATATTCGCCGGAGCCGTATCCGATCACCAAGCAACTGATCGAAGAAGGCCGCAACCATTTGCTGATGGGCGGGCTGATCGAGCCGGGCTGTCCGGTGCACATCCTGCAAGGCGTACAGGACCCGGACGTGCCGTGGGGCCATGCGGTCGAACTGGTATCGCGTCTGTCGCGCGACGACGTGGTGCTGACCTTGATCAAGGACGGCGATCACCGGCTGTCGCGGCCGGAGGATATCGAGCGGCTGTTGGCGGCGGTTGCGGCGTTCTAGCTGAGCGCTTGCGCCCACTCGTCCTGAACGGATGGATCGCTGTCGCCGTGCGTCGTCGCCAACGCAGCAAAATTTTCTTTCGGCAACAACCGCGACAACGCCCACACCGCCGCGCCGCGCACCAAAGGCGAGGCATCGTTCAGTAATCGCTCGGCCTCGCTCGCGAGCGATGCGTCGCCGGAATTACCGATGGCGTTGAGCACATTGCGGATGAAGCGATCGCGGCCGGTGCGCTTGATCGAGGTCTTGGAAAACAACGCGCGGAATTGCGCGTCATCGAGCCGCGCCAGTTCGGCCAATGTCGGCGCACGCAACGCGTCGCGCGCGGCGAGCTTGGCCTCGCGGCCCTGCTCGGCGAACTTGTTCCACGGACAGACGGCGAGGCAGTCGTCGCAGCCGTAAATGCGATTGCCCATCAGCGGGCGCAAGTCGCGCGGGATCGGGCCTTTATGTTCGATGGTCAGATACGAGATGCAACGCCGCGCGTCGAGTTGGTAGGGGGCGGGAAACGCAGCGGTTGGGCAGGCATCAAGGCAGGCGTGACAACTGCCGCAGCTATCGGCCGCCGCTTCGTCCGTCGGCAGATCGAGCGTGGTGAAGATCGCGCCGAGAAACAGCCACGAGCCGAAATCGCGCGACACGACATTGGTGTGCTTGCCTTGCCAGCCGAGCCCGGCTTTCGCCGCCAGCGGCTTCTCCATCACCGCCGCGGTATCGACGAAGACCTTGACGTCGCCGCCGGCATTGGCGACCAGCCAGCGCGCGACGTCCTTGAGCCGCGCCTTGACCAGGTCGTGATAATCGTCGCCTTTGGCGTAAACCGAAATCGCCGCACGTGAGCGCTCGCGCAGAATCGCCAGCGGATCCTGATCCGGTCCGTAATTCATGCCGAGCATGATCACCGAGCGCACATCCGGCCACAATGTCAGCGGCGAGCCGCGCCGCTCGGCGGTGGTCTCCAGCCACAGCATGTCGCCATGCGCGCCGTCGGCGATGAATCTGTCGAGCCGTGCTTTGGCTTCCGGCACGGCTTCCGCCCGTGTGATGCCGACGGCGTCGAAGCCGCGCGCCTTCGCCTCCGAAATTAATGCAGATTTTATTTCTGACGAGGAATTCAAAAATCGAGATCGGCGTAATGTTTCGCCGGCGGAATTCCCGCCAGCGTGTCGGCCAGCAGCGGCCGGAACGCCGGGCGCGACTTCACCCGCGCGTACCAGTTTTTCGCTGCCTCGTCTTCGTTCCACGGTACATCGCCCAGATAGTCGACGGCTGACAGATGCGCGGCCGCGGCCAGATCGGCCAGGCTCAACCGCTCGCCGGCCAGCCAGTCGCGCGTGCGCACCAGCCAGCCGATATAGGCCAGATGATAGCGGATATTGTGGCGGGCGGCGCGCAACAGCGCGGTGTCGGGCGGTCCGCCGCCCTGTTCCAGCGTCATATGGCGCTTGAACACCCGTTCGTTGACCAGGGGGCCGCTGACTTCGGTGTGGAACTTGTCGTTGAACCAGCTCGCCAAACGGCGGATTTCGACCCGCTGACCAGGCGTTCCCGGCATCAGCCAGCCGGCGTTATCCCCGGCCGGCAGGGTCTCCTGGATATATTCGGCAATGATCGCGGCGCCGGGAACCGGCGGCTCGCCGTCGGCGATCAGCACCGGAATGGAGCCGGCCGGGTTAACGCGCAGGAAGTCTTCCCGCCGCTCCCAGAATCGCTCTTCAATCAGCCGCGCTTCGATGCCGTATTCGTTGAGCATCAGCCGCACAAAACGCGACAGCGGGCAGAGCGGATGTTGCAGCAGCGTCAGCATGAATGCTCGAGCATGAAGTTGCGCCTGGGACCAGGAATCGATGACTGCACTATACAAACACAGTCGGCAGCGCAAATTGCCTCAACGTTACCCCTTTGGCCTCAAGTCCACCGCCTAGCCTCAAGTCCGCCCTTTTTTCGTTGCCTGGACTGGGTGGGTGCGCCAAAAACGCTGACCCGCACGATTCGCCACCTACCTCCAGCGCGCGCATCCCTCCGGAGCTTTTGCATGTCATTCCTGCCGGCGGCCGTAACCGGCCTGATCTCGAGCCATATCGATCTGATCAAGGCCGCCATCCTCGGCGTGGTCGAGGGCTTGACTGAATTCTTGCCGGTCTCGTCCACCGGGCATCTGCTGTTGATGGAGCACTTCCTCGGCTGGGGCGACGACGCCTTCGGCAAATCCTTCGCCATCCTGATCCAGCTCGGCGCCATCCTGGCGCTGCTGACCATCTATTTCGGCCGCATCTGGGCCTTGGCCACGACCATGTTCACGCGCTGGGCGGCGGCGCGCTTCGTCATCGGCGTGCTGCTGGCGTTCCTGCCGGCGGCGGTGATCGGCGCGTTGTTCGGCAGCGTCGTCAAGGCGTATCTGTTCGACGTGCGCATCGTCTGCATCATGTTCATTCTCGGCGGCTTCGTGCTGCTGTGGGTCGACCGCATGAACCTGCAGCCGCGCTATCGCGACGCGACGACGTTTACGCTGCCGATGTATTTCGCCATTGGCGTCTGTCAGTGCGTCGCCATGATTCCGGGCGTGTCGCGTTCCGGCGCGACCATCGTCGGCGCCATGCTGTTCGGCGCTGACCGCCGCTCGTCGGCGGAGTTTTCATTCTGGCTGGCGATGCCGACCATGATCGGCGCTTTCGCCTATGAGGCGTTCAAGAGCCGCCACGAGCTTGCCGACGCCAACATCACGGCGATTGCGGTCGGCTTCGTCTTCTCATTCATTTTCGGCTGGATCGTGGTGAAGACGTTCCTGACCTACGTGCAACGTCATTCGTTCGCGCTGTTCGCCTGGTGGCGCATCCTGCTCGGCAGCGCCGGCATTTTCGCGCTGTATCTGCTGTAGGCTGGCGCGTCAGCTGTTCCGGCGCGGATCGTCGTAGTTGTCGTAGAGGATGTCGCGGCTGGCGTCGGCGACATCGCGCACGCCGGTCAATGACATGCTGACGCGCAGTTCCTCGGCGATCAGGCTGATCGCCTTGGCGACGCCGGCTTCGCCCATCGCCGCCAGACCGTAGAGATAGGCGCGGCCGATCAGACAGCCATGCGCGCCGAGCGCCAAAGCTTTCAGGACGTCCTGCCCCGAGCGGATGCCGCCGTCGAACAAGATTTCGATGCGGTCGCGCACCGCATCGGCAATGCGCGGCAGCGCGGTTATGGTGCCGGGCGTGCCGTCGAGCTGGCGGCCGCCGTGATTGGAGACGACGATGCCCTCGGCGCCCATGTCGGCGGCGCGCTTGGCGTCCTCCTGATCGAGGATGCCCTTGAGCACCAGTTTGCCGGGCCACAATTTACGGATCCAGTTGACGTCGTCCCACGATAAGGACCTGTCGAAATTGTCCCCGCCCCAGCGTCCGGCGGCCCAGATGCCGCCTTTGTTCTTGAGGTAGT
>JAQSCR010000319.1:15792-31957 GCA_029945495.1 Pseudolabrys sp.
CGGCACGCCCGATTCGATCAACGTGCGCAGGAACACGCCGGCGAGCCAGCGCGGCTTGGTCATGATGTCGAAGGCGTTGCGCGCGGTCAGTCGCGGCGGTACCGACAGGCCGTTCTTGAGGTCGCAATGACGTTGCCCGCGCATCGGCAGGTCGACAGTAAGAAACAGCGCCGAACAGCCAGCGTCCTTGGCTCGCTGGATCACCTCTTCGCTGAAGCCGCGATCCTTGAACACATAAAGCTGAAACCAGAACGGCGCTTTGGTCACTTCGCGGACGTCTTCGATCGAGCAGATAGACATCGTCGATAACGTGAAGCGGATGCCCGCTGCTTCAGCGGCCTTTGCGGCCAGCATTTCGCCGTTCCCATGCATCAGGCCGGTGAGGCCGGTCGGCGCGATCGCCACCGGCATCGACACTTTCTCGCCGAGCATCGTGGTGGCGAGCGAGCGGTTATCGGCATCGATCAGCACGCGCTGGCGAAAGCGGATCGCGTTGAGGTCGTCGCGGTTGGCGTTCAGGCTCAGCTGATCGTAGGAGCCGTGGTCGATATATTCGAAAATCGCCTTGGGGACTTTGCGCTTGGCAAGCTGGCGGAGGTCTTCGACATTGGTGATGACCGGCATGCAAACTCCCCGTGATGTTTTTATGCGCGCGACCTCTGCCGAATATGCTTCCGGCTTTTTTGAAAGGTCGAGCGTTAAGCGATGCGACTCCTGAACTGGCCGGCCTTGCGGAAGCGCCAGAGATAAGACGGTACGATCGCTGCGATCGGTTCAGGCTCGATGCCGATGCCGGCAAAGGTCCGCTTGTCCACCTTGGCCGCGTCGGAGACGACATTGTCGGTGCGCAGCAGGTCGACCTGGCCGGGCGTGAGTGTCAGCGGCGCCGGCGCGAACTGCAGGAAGAGCGCCTTGAATTTGGCGGCGAAGAACGGCAGCGGCACCAGCAGGCGGCGGCGTTCGATGGTGGCGAGCATGTACTGCATCAGCTCCTTGAACGTGCGCACTTCCGGCCCGCCTAGTTCGTAGATCGTGCCGGCGCGCAATTTGCCGTCGACCGCTTCGGCGATCGCCTTGGCGACGTCGCCGACGAAGGCCGGCTGAAAGCGGGTCGTGCCGCCACCGATCAGCGGCAGCACCGGTGAGAGGCGGGCGAGCGCGGCGAAGCGGTTGAAGAAATCGTCTTCCGGCCCGAACAGGATCGACGGCCGCATGATGACCGCTTGCGGCTGCGCCGCCAGCACCAGGCGTTCGGCGACGGCTTTGGTGCGGGCATAGGCCGCCGGCGACTGCTCGTCGGCGCCGATGGCGGAGACATGCACCATGCGGGCGCCATATCCTTGTGCATTTTGGGCGGCGGCGGCCAGGGCCACCTGCTCGGCGCCAAAGCTGTGGATCGAATCGAAGCGCTGCCGGCCGCTTTCCTGGAGCAGGCCGACCAGATTGATCAGCACGTGGGCGCCCCGCGCGGCGGCTTCGACCGAGGCGGAGTCGCGCAAATTGGCCTGGACCGCATGAATCTGGCCGACGCGGCCGAGCGGCTGCAGATGAAAGGCCAGATCGGGCCGGCGCACCGCCACCCGGATGCGGTAATCGCGCTTGGCGAGCGCGCGAACCACGTGGCGACCGAGAAAGCCGGAGCCGCCATAGACGGTGACCAAGGTGTCGAAGTTGCTTCTGGCAGTCATTTTCCGCGCTCGTCTGGCAAAAAGGGTGCGTTGGATAAGAGGCGCTAAGCCGGAGTCGGGGTTCAAACGCCTTTATAGAGCGCTGGCGCCGGGCGGCAAGACGGTTTGCTTGGTCGTCCGGAGGCGGAATATGCGCCGGCTAGGCGAGCTTCAATTGACAAGCCGGAGGCCGATCCGTACCTAGACCTTCGCTTGAGTTCTAAAGCTTTGCCCAGGTGGCGGAATTGGTAGACGCGCTGGCTTCAGGTGCCAGTGGCCGAAAGGTCGTGAAGGTTCGAGTCCTTTCCTGGGCACCAAATAACTGAGTTTCCCGCGTATGATCCCCGAATCGCGGGTCCCCGGGACGAAGCCCGGTTTTCGGACCGGCCGTGCGCTTTTTGAACCGGAACACCGAATGACCGTTCGTCTGCATCGCGGCGATTTGCCCAATCTCAACGCCTATAAGGGCGCGGTGGCGATCGATACCGAGACCATGGGCCTCGACCCCAGCCGCGACCGGCTCTGCGTCGTTCAGCTGTCGCCTGGCGACGGCTCCGCCGACGTGGTGCAGATTGCGGCCGGCCAGACGAGCGCGCCCAATATCCAGCGCCTGCTTGCCGACAAGTCGGTGGTCAAAATTTTCCATTACGGCCGCTTCGACATGGGCGTGCTGTTCAAAGCCTTCGGCGTCATGGCCGAGCCGGTCTATTGCACCAAGATCGCCTCGCGCATTGCCCGCACCTATACCGACCGGCACGGGCTCAAGGATCTGTCGCGCGAAATTCTCGGCGTCGATCTGTCGAAGCAGCAGCAGTCGTCCGACTGGGGCGCCGAGACGCTGAGCGATCCGCAGGTCGCCTATGCCGCCTCCGACGTGCTGCATCTGCACGCGCTGATGGACAAATTGAACGTGATGCTGGCGCGCGAAGGTCGCGCCGAACTCGCCACCGCCAGTTTCGGCTTTCTGCCCAACCGGGTGCGGCTCGATCTTGCCGGCTGGGCGGACGAGGATATTTTTTCGCATTCGGCCAATAGAACGTAAGCCGGCGGTTGCGTTCCGGCCGTGCCGCGTGGGAGCCACATTCGCAAGGCACGCTGTGGCCGGGGTGTAAGCGGTTTCGTCAAGCCAGTCGAAAACGGAGCGCCAAGAGTTTCGCACCATGAGCCGGGTGATCACAGCCAGAGCCAATCCGGAGGCCGTACGCGCCTACTGGAACATGAGCCGTGGCGACAGCGAGCGAGCGTTTCGCGCCGCTCGCCGCCACAGTCGGCTTGTGCGGTTCTTGCGGATCGCGCTGCCGTTGGCTGTTGTGTTCATCACGATCGGTATGTCGCTGCTCACCTGGTTCAATCCGCTGCGCATGCTGGCGACGCTGCCGGTCAATGTCGACGATCTGGTCGTGTCCGGCAGCAAGATCACCATGGAGCAGCCGCGCGTGAACGGCTTCACCAAGGACCAGCGCGCCTACGAATTCACCGCCAAGGCCGCGGCGCAGGACCTGACCAAGCCGGACATCGTGGAATTGAAAAGCATCAATGCCAAAGTGGAGATGCAAGACAAGAGCACGATGACCATGATCGCGGACACCGGCGTCTACGACACCAAGAAGGAGATGTTGCAGCTCGTAGGCAACATCCTGCTGACCTCGACCAACGGCAATACCGGCAAGTTGACCGAAGCGACCGTCGATGTGCGCAAAGGCAACGTCGTCTCCGACCGGCCTGTCGAACTGGAAATGTTGCAGGGCATCCTCAACGCCAACCGGCTTGAAGTGGTGGATTCCGGCACCTTGATCCGCTTTCACGGCGGCGTCAGCATGGTGCTGATGCTCAACGGCACCGCCGTTCCCAAAGCGAAGACGGGCCAGCAATGATCGGTTTTGTAAAGTCGCGTGCGCCGCTATTGCTGGTCTCAGTGTTGCTGGTCTCAGTGTCGCTGGTTTGCGGCTCGACGGTGAACGCGCAGTCGGCGTCGACCGCGGCCAAAGGCCCGCCGAACGCGTTGCAGGGCTTCTCGCAGAATCGCGACGAGCCGGTCCATATCGAGTCGGCGACGTTGGAAGTGCGCGACAAGGACAAAATAGCGACCTTCAGCGGCGACGTGCGCGTCAAGCAGGGTGACACCGGCATGCGCTGCAAGACGCTGCTGGTGTTCTACGACCAGGACGCGGCCGGCGATGGCGGCAAGAGCATGCCGGCTGCGCAGCCCGGCCCGGGCGGCGAGCAGAAGATCAAGCGGCTGGAAGCGCATGGCGGCGTTGTGGTGACGCAGAAGGAGCAGACAGCGACCGGCGAAATAGGCATCTTCGACATGAAGACCAACACCGTCACGCTCACCGGCAATGTCATGATGACGCAAGGCAAGAACGTCCTGCGCGGCGACAAGCTGATCGTCGATCTGACCACCGGCGTGTCGCGTGTCGAATCCGGCAAGAACGGCACCGGCCGGGTGCAGGGCCTGTTCCTGCCCGGCAGCCAGACGCCGGACGCGGCCGCCAAGCCGGGCGCGCCGGCGCCCGCGCAAGGCAGCGGGACCTTGCGCAGCCCAGTCCCGCTAAAGCCCTTCAATTGAAGCGCTACGGTACCCCCCAGGGCCGTGCTGCCGGCCGCTCCCAAGGCGACCTATCGCCCGGGAATCAGCTAAGGTCGCGCGCGACTGGCGGCGTTGGCGCGCATCGAGACGGCGCCCTGCCAGATGGATTCATGCGCCGCGAGGTGGCCCGTTGAACATTATTTCGCTGTTTCGGCGCCGCCAACCGCAGACACGCCGTGTCGAGCGGCCGCCCGCGCCGAACGCACCGAATGCGCAAGGGGCGCAAGGGTCCCGGCCGCCGGCCAACGCGGCTGCCGCGGCCGGCGCGCAGCAGCAGGCGGCTGCCCGTCCGCATCGCGACGCAGGCCATCAGGCCGCCCGTCACTATCTCGCCGCCCACGCCATCGAGAAGAGTTTCGGCGCCCGCAAGGTGGTCAAGGGCGTCACGCTCTATGTGCGGCGCGGCGAGGCGGTGGGTCTGCTTGGCCCGAACGGCGCCGGCAAGACCACGGTGTTTTATATGATCACCGGCCTGATCAAGGCCGATCGCGGCCGCATCGAACTCGACGGTTATGACGTCACCGTGCTGCCGATGTATCAGCGCGCCCGGCTCGGCATCGGCTATCTGCCGCAGGAGGCCTCGATTTTCCGCGGCCTCAATGTCGAGGATAATATCCGCGCCGTGCTCGAAGTGGTCGAGCCGGACCGCCGCCGCCGCGAGGCCGATCTCAATGCGCTGCTGGAAGAGTTCAACATCACCCGCCTGCGCAAGACGCCGACCATCGCGCTGTCGGGCGGCGAGCGCCGCCGCGTCGAAATCGCGCGCGCGCTGGCGACCCGGCCGAGCTACATGCTGCTCGACGAACCGTTCGCCGGTATCGATCCGATCGCGGTCGGCGATATCCAGCAACTGGTGCGCCACCTCACCAATCGCGGCATCGGCGTTCTGATCACCGACCACAATGTGCGCGAGACGCTCGGCCTGACCGACCGCGCCTACATCATCTATTCCGGCGAGGTGCTGATGGAGGGGCGGGCGGACGATATCGTCAACAACCCGGACGTCCGACGGCTCTATCTCGGAGAGGAATTCCGCCTGTAGGCCCAATTGGCCTGGCCGTCCCGGCCGGGTGGCTGCCTATAAACTAGCTTATCAATTTTGTTGCTAATAATTTGTGCAATGCTGCGCTGCGGAATCACATACCGTTCGCCGCAAAGAACTGCTATAGGTAAAATAAAGCAAGAATCGGACCAGTTTCCGCCGGGAAACCTCTATGGCGCTGTCGCAACGACTCGAATTCCGTCAGAGCCAAGCGCTGGTGATGACGCCGCAGCTGATGCAAGCCATCAAGCTGCTGCAGCTCTCCAGCCTCGATCTGGCCGCCTATGTCGAGGGTGAACTCGAGCGCAATCCGCTGCTCGAGCGCGCCGGCGAGGACGATGCGCCCGCGCCCGGCAGCGAGCCGGAAAACGCCGCCGCCGAGCGCAACGAGGACACCGCGCCCACCGCCGACTGGATGGGCGAGGAACTCGAGACCAACCGCGCCTCGATGGAGCAGGGGCTCGGCACCGAACTCGAAAACGTATTTCCCGATGACGGCGGCGAGAAAACCCAAGCGGTCGAGACGCCGCCACCGGCCTATACGGAATGGTCCGGGTCCGGCACCGGCGGCGAAGACGGCGGCTATAATCTCGAAGCCTTCGTCACCGCCGAGATCACCTTGGCCGATCACCTCGGCGAACAGATGGCGCTCGCGATCACCGATCCGGTGCATCGGATGATCGGCCAGTATCTGATCGATATGGTCGACGAGTCCGGCTATCTGGTCGGCGATCTGCAGACCGTCGCCGACAAGCTCGGCGCGCCGCTCGGCGATGTCGAGAAAGTGCTGGCGGTTTTGCAGTCGCTCGATCCGGCCGGTGTCTGCGCCCGCAGCCTGACCGAATGCCTCGCCCTTCAGCTTAAAGAGCGCGACCGCTTCGATCCGGCGATGCGGGCGCTGGTGGAAAATCTGCCGCTGTTGGCCAAGCGCGATCTCGCCGCCTTGCGCCGTATCTGCGGCGTCGACGACGAAGACCTCGCTGACATGATCGCCGAGATCCGCAACCTCAATCCGAAACCGGGTTTGGCTTTTGGCTCGACTTTGGTGCAGCCGATCGTGCCCGATGTGTTTGTGCGCGCGGCGCCGGACGGCAGCTGGCAGGTCGAATTGAATTCCGACACGTTGCCGAAGGTGCTGATCAGCCAAAGATATCATGCACAGGTTTCCAAGACGACGCGCAACGACAAGGACAAAACCTATCTCGCCGATTGTCTGCAGACCGCGACCTGGCTGGTGCGCGCGCTCGATCAGCGCGCCAAGACGATCCTGAAAGTGTCCAGCGAAATCGTGCGTCAGCAGGACGGCTTCTTCGTCAAAGGCGTGCAGCATCTGCGCCCGCTTAATCTCAAAACGGTGGCCGACGCCATCGGCATGCACGAATCGACCGTGTCGCGCGTCACCGCCAACAAATACATGGCGACAAGCCGCGGCATTTTCGAATTGAAATATTTCTTTACCTCATCGATCGCGGCCGCCGACGGCGGCGACGCGCATTCCGCTGAAGCGGTGCGTCACCGCATCAGGCAGTTGATCGATGCGGAGATGGCGGCCGACGTGCTGTCGGACGATACGATCGTGGATAAGTTGCGTGAGGTCGGCATCGATATCGCGCGCCGTACGGTCGCCAAGTACCGCGAAGCCATGCGAATACCCTCTTCCGTGCAGCGCCGGCGCGAGAAACAGGCGGCGAGCGCATAAGCTGGAAACTCTTGGGCACGTCGATAATCCGGCCTAGCAAGATTCGAACCTTTCTTAGCAAGCCCGAAGTTCTTCTTAGCAAGCCCTCCACAAAAAAATATCAAGCATTGACCTGGGGAACAATTCGCAGATGATATGATTAGCCCGCCGGTAAACAGGGCGGCAAACGTCGCGGCGAATTGGCCACGGTGTGGCGCGCGCCCGACAAGGAGGCTCGACAGATGCCTTTACGTGTTTCGGGAAAAAACATCAGCATTGGTGCGTCGTTACAACAGCGAATCAGCGACCGCGTTGAAGAGGCGACTTCGAAATATTTTCGTGGCGGCTATTCCGGTCATGCCACGATTGGCAGGGACGGCTTCGGGTTTCGCACCGAGTGCGTGTTGCATCTCAACTCGGGCGCCTCGCTCGAAGCTGAGGGAATGGCGGCCGATGCCTATGAAAGCGCCGATCAGGCGGCAGGCCATATCGAGAAGCGGTTGCGCCGCTATAAACGCCGGCTTAAAGACAATCAGGCGCGCCGAGGCGGCTGAAATGCCCAAGAATATAGGGAAAAGCGGCGGTTTTCGTCAGATCGCAGCCATTGACGCCGCCGAATACCATCCCTATGGTCCGCGCCATTCACACCCCAAGAAACCCGCAATGCAACCCGGCTCTGCCGCTTTCGATCATTGGACACGTCCATGACGCTCACCGATCTCGTCGCGCCCAGCGCGATCATTCCGGCGCTCAAGGTCAACGGCAAGAAGCAGGCTATTCAGGAACTCGCCGCGCGTGCGGCCGAGCTCACCGGGCAGAATGAAAAGGCGATTCTGGAAATTCTGCTCCAGCGTGAGAAGCTCGGTTCCACCGCGGTCGGCAATGGCATCGCCATCCCGCATGGCAAGCTGCCGAAACTGGGCCGGCTGTTCGGCCTGTTCGCGCGGCTGGAGCGCGGCATCGATTTCGAAGCGCTCGATTCGCAACCTGTCGATCTGATTTTTCTTTTGCTGGCGCCGGAAGCGGCTGGCGCCGATCATCTCAAGGCGCTGGCGCGCGTTGCGCGTTTGCTGCGCGATCCGGAAATCGCCCGCAAGCTGCGCGACTCGCGCGATACGGATGCGATTTTTGCGGTGCTGGCGATGTCGCCGGCGAGCAGCGCGGCGTAGCTGTCGTCCCCGCCGTAGCCGTCCGTAGGACGGCGTCGCTGCGCTCCGCCTATGGCGGGGACCTATACGCCGTTTTCTATCGATAAATAAAAAGCGCAGCCATGCGGCTGCGCTTTTTTTGCTTCTCAGATTCGATGGTGGCTATGGGTCCCCCGTCTCAAGTCGGCTATAGCCGACTTGAGCATTTTGAATGCCGACATCGGGTAAACCCGATGTCGGTGCGCGGGGACGACAAATCTCGTGCGCCTTTAGTGCACGCTCACGGCTTCGAGCTCGTTGCTCCAGGCACTGGCCAGCGCCGATTCGCGCGTATCGGTCAGCATGATCGGCGTGCCGTCGGCCGCATGCAGCGCGAACAAAGTGACGCCGGGCGCGATTTGCGGCGCTTGCGGGAACATGCCGGCGACGTCTTCGGAACGGATCGCCTTGACATAGGCCAGGCGGCCGTCGCCTAGATGCGCCAGGGCATCCTGCGTGATGATGGCGTTGGCCGTATTCGTTTCGGTCTGCTTGTTGTTCATATTGTTAGTCATGGCCCTCGATCCTTTCCTATTGAACGCTTAACGCGGTCGAGTCCTGTTTGAGTTCCGTCATTTATTCGAGATCGTTGATCGCGATCGTCTTCACGAACCGTTCCGGCTGCGGCCGGACCAGATCGATCGACAACAATCCGTTCTTCAAGTCCGCGCCCAAAACCTCCATGCCGTCCGCCAGCACGAAGGTGCGCTGGAATTGACGCGCGGCAATGCCGCGGTGGAGATATTGCCGGGTCTTGTCGTCCTGCTGACGCCCGCGGATCACCAACTGGCTTTCCTCGATGCAGACGTCGAGCTGATCGCGGGTAAAGCCGGCGACGGCGAGCGTGATGCGCAGCCGCTCCGGATTATTCCCATCGCGCGCCAGCCGCTCGATGTTGTAGGGCGGATAGCCGTCGGCTCCCTTGGTGACGCGGTCGAGCAGACGCTCGATCTCGTCGAAGCCGAGCAGGAACGGACTGGATAGTGACGGCACTCGTGACATGGCCTCAAAGTCCTCGCTCGAAGCGACTTTGCCGGGCCCCTTGCGGGCACCCATCCGGACGGCGACTGCCGCTCGGTTGCGTCTAATATGGGCAGGGCAGGTTAAAGGTTCAAGAACACGGCACTTTTCGCCCGGAACCCGGTATATTGGGGCCAGTCCGGGGGAGTTTCATGCCAAATCAGCCGAAAATGCCACCCTTAAGGGTGCGCGCCATCAAGGCGACACCGGTCGAGGTTCCGCTCAATTTCGTCCTCGGCACCAGCCAGCAGGCGCTGCGCCAGGTACCGTTGCTGCTGATCGATCTGGAGACCGAGGAAGGCGTCACCGGGCGCTCCTATCTGTTCTGCTATTTGCGTGCGGCGCAGCCGGCGATCATCAGCCTGCTCGGCGAGATCGAAAGCCTGGCCAAGGGCGAGCCGGCCGACCCGGTGGCGCTCGCCGCCATGCTGGCGCACCGCTTCACGCTGATCGGCGTGCAGGGCATCGTCCGCATGGCGCTGGCCGGCTTCGACGTCGCCTGTTGGGACGCCGTCGCCATCGCCGCCGGACAGCCGCTGGCGACGATGCTGGGCGCCGCGCCAAGGCCGATCCCGGCCTACAACAGTTGCGGCCTCGGCATTAAGGACGATCTCGGCGCACTCGCCGACGAGGCCGAGACGCTGCTGGCGATGGGCGGCTTCCGCGCGGTCAAGCTGCGGCTCGGCTATCCGACTCTTGCCGGCGACATCGCCGCAGTGCGTACCGTGCGCCAGCGCATCGGCGGCGATGTGGCGCTGATGGTCGACTACAATCAGGCGCTGTCGCACGACGAGGCGATGGCGCGCGGCCGCGCGCTTGATGCCGAAAACATTTATTGGCTGGAGGAGCCGATCCGCCACGACGATTACGCCGGCGCGGCGGCGCTGGCGCGGGCGCTCAACGTGCCGATCCAGATCGGCGAGAATTTTTCGCTGCCGGCGAACATGCAGGCGGCGATCGAGCAGGACGCGGCCGATTATGTGATGCCCGATCTCGAACGCATCGGCGGCGTCACCGGCTGGCGGCAGGCGGCCGATATTGCCGCGGCCCATCACCTGAAAATGTCGTCGCATCTGTTTCCGGAAGTCAGCGCGCATTTGCTGGCCGCCACGCCAACATGTCATTTTCTCGAATATGTCGATTGGGCAAATGTGTTGTTGCAGGAGCCGCTGATCGTCAAAGACGGTCATGCGATCACTCCGCAGCGCCCCGGCAACGGCATGGTGTGGGATCGCGCGGCGGTCGAGCGCTACCGCGTTCGCTGATGACGATTGAGCTGGTAACAACTGAAGCGCCGGCGCGAGTTCCCGATTTAACGAAAATTCGTTAAATCGGCCCGCTAATGCTGGTTAATTTAAGCATGCATCTTTGCCTTGTTCGCTCAAAAATTGCCTCAAATCCTATGCATTCTGTTTTCCAACGATAAGATCACCGCTGCTCGACCGATCGATAAAAAAGTTTTCGGCGACAGTGGGAGCGTAAATCTTGTTGACGCGCAGCATAGATGCCGACCCGTTCGGACCGACGTTCGAAGAGAGGATCTTCCGCAACGGCAAACGCATTTGCGTGGCCTTTGCGATTGCCGCCGTCGGCATCAGCGCGCTCGACCTGATGAATGTCCGGCTCGTGGAATCTGGCGCCGAACTCATCCGCGACAGCCGCCTGCACTACGCCGAAATGCCGGCGCGCATCCTGGCCGGTATTCGTCAGATTTCGATTCTGCCGGATCAGGCCTCCGCCATCGTGGCGATTCCGCGCGACATCGCGATGACGGCGCAAAAGAGTGCATCGTCCGAGCGAGCGCTCGAACGCGCACCCGAGCGATCGCCCGAACGCGCGCCAAAGATCGCGGCCGCGCCGGTCCCGGCCGCGCGGATCGCGGCAGCGCAGCCTGCCGCCCCCGCCATTATGCCGCTCAATGCTGTTTATAGGTCGGACACCTCGCCGGTCGCCGAACTGGCCGCCGCGCGCCATGCCGACGCCGTCGAATTCGCCATGGCGTCGCCGGCTATGATGCAATCCGCCAGACCGGTTTCGCTGACCGCGGCCGCGCCTGCCGAAGCGGCCCGGACGCCGGATGCCGTCCCGTCCGCCGCCGCGCCGCGCAGCGAACAGATCAAGCTTGCCAGCATCGCGCCGGATGCGCTGACCGACGATACATCAAATGCCGCGCCGGTTCCGGCCACCTCGCTGCCGATGTCGGCGGCGATCCCGCTGCGCATGGTGCCGTTGCCGACGCCCGCGCCGGGCGTGCCGCCGCCCTCGCCGGCGCAGCGGCTGCATCTCGAGGGCAAGGACTACGCCAAGGCCGAGCGCTGCCTCGCCAACGCTATCTATTTCGAGGCGCGCAGCGAACCGATCCGCGGCCAGATGGCGGTCGCCCAGGTGGTGATCAACCGCGCCTTCTCGGGCTTCTATCCGAATGACATTTGCGGTGTCGTCTATCAGAACGCCCATCGCCATCTGTCGTGCCAGTTCACCTTCGCCTGCGACGGCAAGAGCAAGGCGATCACCGAGCGTGGCCACTGGGCGCGCGCCAACCGTATCGCCAAGCAGACGCTCGACGGCCAGATCTATGTGCCGGAAGTCGCCAAGTCGACGCACTACCACGCGGTCTATGTGCATCCGAACTGGGTGCGCGAGATGAAGAAAATGGTGCGCTTCGGCGTGCACAATTTCTACCGCCCCTATGCCTGGGGCAATGGCGCCGAAGAGCCGGTGTGGGGCAGCCCCTCGATCCTGGCGAGCATGAAGAAGAAGTAGGTCTGTCAGTCCGGGTTCGCGTGCGAACGCACGCGCGCCGCCATGACGGATCAAATCTTCAACTTGAACAGCTTCACCGCGTTGTCGCGGCCGACCTTGGCGCGTTCGGCTTCGCTGATCGCGGCCTTGTCGAACCAGTCGCAGCCCTGGCCGACATCCTCGAACGGCCAGTCGACCGAGAACATCACGCGGTCCGCGCCCATCTCGGTCATGGCATTGACCAGCGATGGCGTATGAAAATTGCCCGACGTGGTCAGATGGAAATGCTTGCGGAAATAATGACCGACGCCGTGCTTGGCCGGGTAGCGATGCGGCTCCTTCATCCAGCCGTTGCGGCCATCGATGCGCCAGAGCTGCACCGGAATGCCTTCGCCGAGATGGCCGAGCACCAACTTCAGGTTCGGATGCTCGTCGAACAGGCCCGAGCCGATCAGCCGAAGCGCATGCACTGCGGTCTCGGCCGAGAACGCCCAGTTCGGGCCGAGCAGCCAGTTGTGGCCCTGGAATTGCGGGTTGCCCGGCTGCGGATTGCGCGGATGCAGATAGAACGGCACGTCGAGACCCTCGATCGCACGCCAGAACGGCCGGTACTGCGGCAGGTCGTAATAGGTGACGTTGTCCGGCGTACCGATATTGGAAAATCCATTGACCAGCGCACCGACGAAGCCGAGCTCCTTGACGCAGCGGTTCAGCTCAGTGATCGCCGCGTCCGGGTCCTGCATCGGCAGCGCCGCGAAGGCGGCAAAGCGCGCCGGACGCTTAGCGACGTGTTCGGCCAGCACATCGTTGGCTTGCCGCGCCACGGCGATCGCCGTCTTGACGTCGTGAATGGACTGCACCGCCGGGGCGTTGAGCGACAGGATCATCATCTCGATCCCGTGGCTGTCCATCTCGCGCAGCCGCATGTCCTGCACGTCGATCAGCCGTGGCCCGAGGTCGCCCCAGACATGGGCGCCGAAAACTTTTGAATCACTGAGCGTCGGCTCGATGGCAACGTGTTCCTCGAGCGCGATCTTGCCTTGCATGACGTTTCTCTCCCGCTTTCGTTTTGCCGGCATCATGCAATGGCGAGGAGGCGTTTGTCTGTAGCGATGCGGCGCGGGCGATTTCACGCCATAAAAAATAAGCCGCCCGAATGGGGCGGCTATCATCTATCGCCCGCGTTCGCTCCTACGGAGCTTCGTCGGACACTTTCACCCTTCGGGTGAAAGTGGTGGAGCCAGGCGGGATCGAACCGCCGACCTCCTGCATGCCATGCAGGCGCTCTCCCAGCTGAGCTATGGCCCCGTACGTGGGATCAGTAATGAGTTCTCGTTAAAAAAGCAAAAAGTCCGATAGCCGACCCGGCTATTGTTCTTCTTCCTTCTCGATTCCGTCGCCAATGATATCGGTGACGTCCGGATCGCCGTCTTCTTGTTCTTCGATGAAGGCGGCGTCGTCAAGGCTCTCGTCAGCCTCGATCTCGTCGTCCTCGGTCGGATCGGCGCCGACTTTCTTCTTGCCGCCCTGCTGTTCGGCCTCGGCGTCCTCAAGCGAGACGAATTCTGCGTCCTGCGTCTCCGGCACCAGAGTTTCGGTTTCGGCGGCGGGCACGGGGCGCGCGGCAGCCGATTCCGGCCGCGACCGCGACTGAACCGGTACGACGATGGGAACGACCTTGCCCGTGTAGGGCGAAATAACCGGCGACTTGCCCATATCGTAGAATTTACGACCGGTGTCCGGGCAGACGCGCTTGGTGCCGAGATCAGATTTAGCCACGATCGAGTTTCCTCGGAAATGCCGTTGAATTGATGCTTCACTTGGCTAGTTGCGAAGCCGCTGTCAATAGCGCACACCCGTCCCGGATGCCGCCCCAATACCGTTCGAGGATGCCCCGTGAGTTCTACCTCGCCGACGCCGCTAACCGCCCGCGCCTCCGGCCCCATTAGCGGCCGAATCCGCGTCCCGGGCGACAAATCGATCTCCCACCGCGCTTTGATCCTCGGGGCCATGACGGTGGGCGAATCGACGATTTCCGGGCTTCTGGAGGGCGAGGACGTCCTCAATACCGCCAAGGCGATGGGCGCGCTCGGCGCCAAGGTCGAGCGCCTGGGCGGCGGCAATTGGCGCATTCATGGCGTCGGCGTCGCCGGCTTTGCCCAGCCGGCCGGTCCCCTCGATTTCGGCAATTCCGGCACCGGCTGCCGGCTGGTGATCGGCGCGGTCGCCGGCTGCGGCATCACCGCGACTTTCGACGGCGACGCCTCCCTGCGCAGCCGGCCGATGCGCCGGGTGCTCGATCCGCTTGAAAAAATGGGCGCGCGGGTGATCTCGGCCGCCGAGGGCGGCCGGCTGCCGCTGACCCTGCAAGGCGCCGCCGACCCGCTGCCGCTCGAATACGAGTCGCCCGTGCCGTCGGCGCAGCTCAAGTCCGCCGTCCTGCTGGCGGGGCTTAACGCGCCCGGCGAGACCATCGTGATCGAAGCCGAGGCGACGCGCGACCATACCGAAAAGCTGTTGAAGCATTTCGGCGCCAAAATCGTCACCAAGCCGCATGGCGAACATGGCCGCCGCATCACGCTGCAGGGCCAGCCCGAACTGGAGCCGGCGCATGTCGCGGTGCCGGCCGATCCGTCGTCGGCGGCGTTTCCGCTGGTTGCCGCTTTGATCGTGGCCGGCTCCGACCTGACGTTAGAGTCGGTGATGCTCAATCCGCTGCGCACCGGCCTGTTCACCACGCTGCGCGAGATGGGCGCCAATATCGAAGAACTGGAAAGGCGCGACGAGGGCGAGGAAACCGCGAATTTGCGCGTGCGCACCTCGGCTCTCAAGGGCGTCGACGTACCGGCGGCGCGCGCGCCGTCGATGATCGACGAATATCTCATTCTCGCGGTGGCGGCGGCGTTCGCGCAAGGCGACACGCGCATGCGCGGCCTGAAGGAATTGCGCGTCAAGGAAAGCGACCGCCTGGAAGCCACCGCGGACATGCTGCGCGTCAATGGCGTGAAAGTGGATGTCGAAGGCGACGACATGATTGTGCACGGCATGGGAGCGACCGGCGTGCCCGGCGGCGGCGAAGTCAAAACGCATATGGATCATCGCATCGCCATGTCGGCCTTGATGATGGGGCTCGCCAGCATCAGCCCGGTGCGCATCGACGATAGTGCCTTCATCGCCACGAGTTTCCCCGGCTTCGTCGAGACCATGCGCGGGCTTGGGGCGGAGCTGTCGTGATCATCGCCATCGATGGACCGGCCGCGTCCGGCAAGGGTACCATCGGCAAGCGCCTGGCCGCGCACTACGGTCTGCGCCATCTCGACACAGGGTTGCTGTATCGCGCGGTCGCCAAGAGCGTGATCGACGGCGGGCAGACGCCAGACAATGTCGATGCGGCGGTCGCGGCAGCGAAGGCGCTCGATCCGTCGCGCTTTGACGAGGCCGCGCTCAAAGGTCCGGCAGTCGGCGAAGCGGCTTCATTCGTTTCGGCGATCCCGCAGGTGCGGGCCGCTCTGGTCAAGCTGCAGCGCGATTTCGTCGCGACGCCGCCCGGTGCGGTGCTCGATGGCCGCGATATCGGCACGGTCATCTGTCCCGATGCCGACGTGAAGATTTTCGTCACCGCTGCGCCGGAAGTGCGCGCTAGACGCCGCGCGATGGAATATCGCGCCGCCGGCAAGGATGGCGACGAGGCGACGGTGCTGACCGACATTCGCAAGCGCGACGAGCGCGACAGCAACCGTTCGGCCTCGCCGCTCAGGCAGGCCGACGACGCGCATCTGCTCGACACCACGGACCTCGATGTCGAAGCTGCGGTCGCCGCGGCGATTGCGATCGTCGAGAAATGCCGGACGAGCTAACGTCGGCCCCAAGGCACCAGCGCCCAGGCGCGTTCATGGAAATAATAGAACGCGACCTTGGTGACGATCTCGGTGACGGCGATCGAGCCGGCAATTCCAGTATTGCCGGTGATCAGCCAACTGATGACAAAAGTGTCGATGCTCCCGGTGGCGCGCCAGCTCATCGCCTTGGCAATCGAGCGGCCATGCGTCTCGCTGGCGCCGAATAGACGAACGGCGCGCGATACAACGGCGCCGACAATGCTGGTGCGGACCACTTGCGGCGCCGCCGGCGCGACAGCGGCCTCGATCAGCCCCATCGCCACCGTGTCGTGTGTTTCGGCATCGATCAGGATGAAGCTGCCGGTTTCGCGATTCTGATCGTAGCGGTCGGCGGCGA